>DALZ01000119.1 GCA_002496955.1 Euryarchaeota archaeon UBA128
TTATTGCGGTAATTTAGTTCGGTGGTAGCAACTCCGTCTCTGAATCGTTTTACAAGGTCTATATTCCGCTTTGTCAATGGATCAACTGATAAAAGAGATTTTATTTTTGAATCTAGTTTTCTTTTCTTAGGCTGTAGTAATGACGCAAACCATTGAAGTCTTGCTGCTTCTACATCATCTTCAGGTATCAACGCTAATCTCGGTTTTGCCTCGGCGTAGTCACGCTGACTCAGACTGGCAGCCACGAGAATTAATCTTGCAATTTGCGCTTCCCTACCACCCCTCAATGCTAGAATGGAAACAGCATTATTTTCTGCATCATCCCACCGTCCCATCGCCGCATTGATTTCCATCATTGCATCGGTTCTTCTAACTAAATCGAGCCCCTCAAGTTGCTCACCATGTCCTTCAATAACTGCGTCAATTCGTAATAACGCTTTGTCCCATGAATCATTGGTTACTAATTTTCTAATCGCTTTTTGTTTTAAATAAATGACGTCTTCTAGTTGAGACATCCGGGCACGGTTTTCTCCCATTGAGGCGTCAAAGGAGATATCTTCCAATCGAGAACCAATTCTTCTTGATCTAGCCCAGATCACGACAAATGCGACTTGTCCCCCTGAGGCAAGCATCCATGTTAATTCCTCCAATGCATCTTTTTGCATTACATTACACAGATTATCCTCCCATCTACCGCAAGCCGCACCTTGAGGCAGGAAACTAGAATCCCAGAAAGTAATCATCGCCAGTGCTAGTAACAACATCGATTGCCCAGCAAAACCGGTAAAGCAGAAATTTAGAACCTTGGCTTGTTGACTCCTTTCAGCCCTCAATAATCGACTGTCAGCGAGCTTAATGCCGCCTTTACCGGAGACATCTTGAACATCAAGAAATAAGATTCTCGCAACCTCGTAGACGAACAAAAATCCAATCAACGCAACGTTCAGTAGGAGGAACAAAAGCACCATATTGACCAACGGTATTCTTATCCCTTCTGCTGGGATATATGCAAATAGTTCAATTAGTGCAAAACCGAGTATTCCTCCCTCTTCCATTATTGAAGACTGAACTCTATATTCTGGCAATTCCAACACGCGCTCTGAATGAGTAAACATGTTTGGGTCAATGGCCAGCGCAATAATCGAGACGATTGTATTAAATGCAATAAACGGCATTACCGCTAGGTTGATGTTGACGAGTTGTGCAATAGCCTGTTGTTTAGGGCTTGGAGTATGATTGTGAAATGGCGAGGGTTCACCACCGGCGATTTTCATAGAAGATTGCTTCAATGCTTGCCAAGAAGAACCCAAGACTCTGCCATATGCAAGGATTGCGGGAGAGAATGCTATGAAAGCACAGATGCTAAACACGCGAAAACTGGGAATCCCGATTGAGGTTAATAATACCGCAATAACGCTAACCAACATTAGCCAACTTAACGTCAGCACTACATATGAGTAGTTTTGCCAGATATCTGAATTTTGTAACGTCGCCTTTCCAGCACCTATTGGTTTTACAACCTGTGCACCTAGCGAAGAGCCACTGGAAATTATCGCTGGTATTGCAATAAATAATAGCGCGATGAAAATTGAAATTGAGTGGTAACCGTCGCTAAAATTATATTTTGTCATCAAAAAATCGAATAGCAGTATCAACACTCCAGTTAATGCGAAGAGATAACTCGTAACTCCAAACCGCATGCCTTTAGTTTGCAGTAGGTTCCTTGCATCCTCAACTGATCTCGTGACATTGTGCACTTCATATCGCTTCTCTCCGGTTTGAAAGGCGACCTGAAGGCCTCTAAGTTGTCTCGGTACGACACTATTCCAGAACAGGTAAGCGGTTACAGCAGCAAAGATGAACGGAACGATGGCAACAAACCCAAATGTGTTGACAATTGGCGGTGCTGAAATCTCAAAACCTCCTGTCAAACCAAACTAGGTTTTGCTGATTTTTTGGTAATTTCAGAGCATATATCCCTAACAAACTCATCAAGCGGGATATCAGCGATTTGATCGCCATTTCGCCCTCTCAAACTTACTGTGTTGCTTTCAGCTTCACCGTCGCCGAGAATAATCATGTAAGCAGGGTGTAATTTTCTATGGGTTCTAATTTTCTTACCAATCGTGTCATCGCCGTCATCGATTTCAACCCTTATCCCATTTTCTTTCAGTTTAGCAGCAACATGGTTAGCATAATCAGTATGCTTTTGCGATATTGTCAATATGTGACACTGGGTTGGAGTGAGCCAAGTAGGGAATCGTCCGGCAAAGTGTTCTATTAGAACTCCACAGAACCTTTCCATGGAACCAAATGGTGCTCGATGAATCATTACTGGACGATGTAACTCGCCGTCAGAGCCTTTGTATGTCAAATCAAACCGCTCTGGAAGATTATAATCGACCTGCACTGTGCCAAGTTGCCACTCGCGTCCAATAACATCCTTCACTACAAAATCAATCTTCGGCCCATAAAACGCTGCTTCACCCTCTTCCTCTGACCATTCTACCCCAAGTGATGCTGCAGCTTCTCGACAGGCTTGCTCTGCTTTATGCCAGCGGTCGGGGTCACCAACGTATTTTGTCGAGTCGGGGTCTCGTAAGCCGACCCGTACTCGATAGTCAACCATGCCCAATTTTTCAAAGATAATTTGCACCAGCTCTATACAGCCAAGAACTTCTTGACCGATTTGCTCCTCAGTAACGAATAAATGGGCGTCATCTTGAGTAAACCCGCGCACTCTCGTCATGCCGGATATCTCGCCAGACTGCTCCCAACGGTAAACCGTGCCAAATTCCGCCAACCTAATTGGGAGATTTCGATATGACCGCGCCTGCGAGGCATAAATCTTCACATGATGCGGACAATTCATCGGCTTGAGCATGTATCCATCAATGTCCCCAGTTTTCATGAGGTTTGATAACTCGGAGCATGAGCACCCTTCTTCTGACAGCTTTCTCATCAGATCTTTTTCTACTAACGGCGGATATTGGGAGTCTTGGTAGTAGGGGAAGTGTCCAGAAGTTCGATACAGGTCCAACTTGCCAATATGTGGAGTGAAAACTTGAGAATATCCCTGCCTAGTTAGGTGTTCGCCGATGAAATTTTGTAATTCCTGTCGAATTATCGCTCCACGCGGAGTCCATAAAATAAGACCCTGACCAACTTCTTCATCAATGTGAAATAACTGCAAATCTTTGCCTAATTTCCGGTGGTCTCGTTTTTTGGCTTCCTCCATTTTGTGTAGGGTTTGCTTCAGCGCATCTTTGGTAGGTTCAACTATACCATAGATTCTAACTAGTTGCTCTCTGCTTTGATCGCCTCGCCAATATGCGGATGATACGGATGTAAGTTTACAGAACATCAGCTTTCCAGTGCTTGGAACATGCGGACCTAGGCACAAATCATACCAATCACCTTGTCGATAGATGGTAGAACCGGAACCGGCGCCTACCTTATCCTCAATAATTTCAAGTTTGTATGGATTAGAAGCAAAGTGTTCCCGCAATTCTGCCTCATCTAATTCCACTCTTTCTAATGTGAGATTTCGTCGAGCGATTTCCTGCATTTTTTTGTGGATAGCCTTCAAGTCAGATTCTAAAAGGGGTTCCATGGCAAAATCATAGTAGAATCCTCTATCGACTGGTGGTCCAATGGTCGGCTTTGCGTTGGGATACAGTTCAACCACCGCTTGAGCCAATAAATGGGCGGTGCTGTGTCTTAGAATATACATCCCAGCATCGGATTCCGCTTTAATTCCTTCAATCATACAGGAGTCAAGCAACTGATATGACATGTCTCTTTCATGGCCATCTACCATTGCTGCTACACAGCCATTTTTCTTGCCAAGAACATCAATGATTACCTCTGAACATGTTATTCCAGCGGCATATTCGTTGACATTCCCGTCGGGCAATGTGACACTTATCAGGCTCATCACGAACTCTCCTATGGTTTGGGGGAGTATTAATCCTTCATCAATTTCGCGCATTCAGTCGTTGTCATGCAAGTCATTTTGTCGATTATTTTGGCTTGAATTCAGGTAAAAAACAAATTTTTTGTTAAACAATTTTCCACAAGTATTGAAGAGTAGTAAGTATGCATTAAACTCATGGCAAATGCGAAGGGCATGGCGATTTTAGCCATTGTTACCCTCATATCACCGATGCTCTTGCCGTTTACCTCGGCTGATGAGGGATTCTCAATGCCCGAGATAAATGCGCGGTGGATTGCTGATGAATCAGGGGATAATGGACACGCATATCGTGTGACTTTTGCCGACGCCGCAGCATATCAAGCTAGCATTGATGTTCAACACTTGCGAAGCGGTGATGACTTGGCTGCAGAGATTTTCCAATCGTGGGATTTAATCGATGGCACTAGAATTCTCGACATACAACTCAACACCAGCATGGAGTGGGATGATGTAATCAGAGTAGAGTTAACGATTACGCATCGGGACGGAGTTGAGCTGGCTGAGCCAGCAATCGTTGACAGAGAGTTCTTGGTAGGGACATGGAATCAGCCAATGGCGGATCATGAAATAATGCTTGAGACCACATGGTTACTAGATCAATTTTACAACACTACAGAAGGCCCGCAAGGCTTTAACCTAAATTTCGAGGGTCAAGGTTGGCAACAACGCGTTGGAAACTTAGTAGAATCCTGGGAACTAGGCAACGGCTCTGTGGTGTTTATTGAATCCACTGAAGAATCCACTAGTAATCTATCGCTTGAGCTGCAATCTATTTGGAAAAATGAAACCATACAGAGCGGGGCTTTAACCGCTCAAGTATTCGAAGCAATTGGTAATGGGACGCTTTACCTAGTGAGTTTTGAAGATGAGGTCCAGACTGAGATAGCGGTTGATGTCGCCAGTGCTGAATTAAATCGCTCACTCATTAACGGAATCGTCTCTGAGCGACTTAAACTAAACGCAGCAGGGGATTTGAATATTAGTTCGAATGAGTCGGAAGAATCGTCAACATCTGTTGATGGGGAAATCGGTTTATTCTATCTAGAAACATGGGATGAGGATGGTGTAAGAAGGTATTACGATCAACGGTTTGAAGCAATTGCTAACATGATCGTAATCGATGATGGTAGTAGGCTAGATATAGATGTAAGTAGCCTTGTTTCCGAAGAAACTTGGGAAGATGGCATCAGGACTAACCAACTAGAGGAAATAGTGGGTACTGGGAGTTTTGGTTTTTCTGAGAGTGACAATGAGTCTTCAGTTACAATCAACGGGACCATTTACCAGTTTCACTCAAAATCTGAGCAAGGGGTAACCTATGTTGACAATCTCCACATAGACGGCGACATAACGGGTGATGTGCAGGGTGATTTTGGCGTACTGCGCGGCATCGAATTAACTGGAACTCAAGCTAATGCGACCGGCATTGAGTATCCAGTCAATGTAATTCATGAAGAATCTTGGCTAAACCTAACTGGAATTAACGGAGGTAATTTCTTTGATGGAGCAGGTTTGGGTGCTACTCACAATCAGACTTGGGATTACCAAGTCATATACTCGGACTGGGATAATCGCACCATCAGATTAGTCTGGGAGGAATCTGGAGCGGATTCCTCAAGTGGCGAGGAGTTCCCCGAACGAAGCCCGATAGAAAGACAACCAGAACCACCAGCCGTTGAAGAGACACTTGGTGATTTAACAGTTAGCAGAGAAACTGGATTTATGCCAATACCAATGCATCCGGGTGATAAAATCAGACTTGACGGCCAAGAGGGTATGACACTGGTTGTGACCGCTGAGGGGCTTGGCAATGATCCAAGGGACGGGCACAATTTCCATGTCGTGACATGGTCTGGTGTCTATGAAAATAGTGACTATGGTAGTGCATCTGGTGCAATAATTGACGAAGGGCCACTTCAGGGTTTAATTTCTAGCGTATCTAGGACTCTATCACTACCTTTTGGCGAGGAGGATTATCTGGCTAACTTCACCGAGACCCAACTATTGACCCGAGTAATATCGCCTTCAGTTGTTACCGCGGAAGAGAATACTGCGCCATTTATCGGTGATGTGTATCTGCTCGAAGGTATCGTAACTTCAGAGGGTGGTAGTGTAGCCACTTTAATCGCCGAAGTAAGTGACATCGATTGGAATCTTGAGGAAGTATTGGTAGATCTCACACCTATTGGGGGCTCGATAGTTACTATGAATGACCGCGGTATTGACGGCGACAAGGTAATTGGTGATGACAAATATTCGACACTAGTGGTCGTGAAAGGCTTGCAGGTTGGCAATTTCACTATTGAAGTAGCCGCTAAAGATACATTCAATGCAGTCACAGAATCAAGCGGTGAAATTGCTGTGGTAAATCAGGGTCCTCGATTAACTTGGGCTGAAATTGCTCCAAACACAGGCCCCAGAGGGACGAATATGGTTGTTAATATCGAGGCCTACGATGGTCACGGTGTGTCGTCGATAAGCGTTGATTTACGTAGTCATGGCGGCGAACTCATTGAACTGACCAATAATTCCGGGACTTGGACGGTGATGATGATGGTTCCCGAGGGTATGGCGCCCGGCATGCACAATTTGCGCATTATCTCGGTTGATGGCCTTGGAAAGGTGAGCATCGCTAATTCCTGGATAAATGGGCAACGCAGTTCGAGTCATTTCTATGGTCCACACCACATCCCCGATTCAGAGGTGTTACCAATCGAAATTACTGTAGAAAATTCACCTCCATCATTCATGCCTTCCGAGACGACCAGATTCAGCCGGCAGGATGTTTCTAGAATCGTAGTATTTGAAGTTGGAATTACCGATCCAGATGGCGTGAAAAGAGCTAGAGCAAATTTGGGTGTTTTTGCGCCGCTTGATGCTCAGACTGGATGGGTCAATATGAATGATAATGGCATCAATGGCGACAGAATCCCCGGTGACGGTATTTATTCAGTTGAGCTTTCATTGCGGAGTAGTATACCACTTGGGACGCACGAAATCCAAATTCAAGCAATCGATAGCTTAAATGTTGCAACTCCGGTTATGCCGGTATCCATCGTCGTAGAGCAGGATTTTGACATCATCTCAAATTTAGATAGTGGCGGCCTTTCCTCAACAGTATTAATTGCCATCTTAATCGGTTTTACTTTAATTGCCGCCGTCGCAGTGTTCTTCTTGATGCGAAAGAGTGGCGACAAAGACTACGAACAAGACCGGTTTGGTTTTGAGTAGGGTTCTCTCCGATAACGGTTTATACCCCTGTTTAGTGGGATTGCTACCTAGCGAGTGTAGTGTAGTGGTTATCACCGGGCGTTGCCAACGCCTGAACCCGGGTTCGAGTCCCGGCGCCCGCACCAAATGTTAACAATTTGAGTAAAGTAACATTTAACCGTTGAACGTTAATGGGCTGTTAGGGTAAAGTATGACAGACAGACGCACAATTTTCATCGGCAAGAAGCCATTGCACGCATATGTAAGAGCAGTAGTAATGGCAATGGAGGCAGGCGATCGTAACCTACAACTCGTGGCTAGAGGTGCTACGATTGGCAGAGCAGTAGATGTGGCAGAAGTTTGTCGTCGCAGAAATGGCATAATTGCACAAGGGTTGCCAGAAGAGGTAGTTATTGGTCAAATTAGTTGCGAAAGCGAAGTAATACCGGCTGATGATGGTCGGGACCGAACTGTCAGCGTTTTGAAGATTGAACTTGATGGGCACGGTTCGCTTCCTGATAGAGAAGAGGAGTAATCACTCAAGTAATCCAATACGTTTTTGTATTTCCTTTGCAGTCTGCTCAAACACTTCAAGCGATTGACCAACAGGGTCATCAAGCTCCCAGTCCTGATCGAGTTTTATGTTTGGACACTCTACACCGCATCCCATGGAAATGACATAATCGAAGTCTTTTGGGTCGAAGAGATCAATGCTTTTTGGTTTCATATCTTTAGTATCCAAACCAAATTTCTGCAAGATAGTCAAAGCATGCTGTGATACCCGTTGGGCGGGATGAGTTCCAGCAGAGTGAGCATCGTAGCCACTCAACTTAGCGAGCCCTTCGGCCATTTGTGACCGACATGAGTTGCCGACACACACAAACAGAAGACGCATGCATTTGGTAATATGTGAGAATATTTAGAGGGTTGCTATATAGAAACAGTTAGCATTATCAACATGCTCAGGTTGGAGAAATTAGAAACAACATGCTCAGAAAATTCACCGCGATTTTTTATTTTGGGCTCATATTAGCGTTGTTGTTTATCGCTCATATTTTCTTGGCTGCAAACAATCTTGATGTTATGTTTGCTATTGCGGCAGTTTTGATTGCCGTAATGTCGCTTTTTTGTGGCCCGGTTTTGATCTTACTGGAACGTGATGAAAGCAACTATTCGTTCGTCTATGGTATAGGTATGACATTATCAATACCGCTATCAATTGCTTTAGGTTGGGCATATAACAGGATGTCAACAGGTATTGAAATGATAATTCTCCCAATACTGGGGGTATTTTTGCATATGGTCATACGACCAAGGTTTGTAAGAGATACCTATGGGTTGAAGTAGGATTATTATCTGGATTTTTCATGGCCGAATCGCCGATAACCACCTTTACTCCCAACGGGGGTCAATCTGGTGAGGGCCCAACAGTCCAACAGCAGAAACAGATGGAAAGTGCCTATGCCAACATGCGGCGAAAAATGGCGATGCAAGAAATTGGTCGTAAAATAAAGCATAAAATCATGGTTTTATCGGGCAAAGGGGGAGTCGGCAAATCCACGGTGTCGACAGGTTTAGCGCTTTCATTAGCTCAACAAGGGCATGCTGTTGGAATACTCGATATTGACATAACTGGGCCAAATGTGCCGAAAATGATGGGTTTGGAGGGCAAGCGGTTGCATGTTGAGCAAGGAAGAATCCATCCTGCCCAGGGTCATTTGGGTGTCAAAGTGATTTCAATGGCATTCTTGTTAGAAGATGAGGACACACCTGTTGTGTGGCGTGGCCCGATAAAATTGGGAGCAATACAGCAGTTCATTGGCGATGTTGAGTGGGGCGAATTAGACTACCTAGTCATTGACTTTCCGCCGGGCACTTCTGACGAGCCCCTAACTGTTGCACAATCATTACCAGATATTGATGGAATGGTCATTGTAACTACGCCACAAGATGTAGCTTTATTGGATAGTAGAAAGTCAATAACCTTCTCTGAATCTTTGAAGGTTCCAGTTTTGGGGGTTGTTGAAAACATGAGCGGCTATACAATTAGGGGCTCTACAACGCCAACATCATCGATTGAAGTTACCGGCCCCGGCGGCAAGAAACACAAAGTAACAGCAGATGAGAATGGTGATTTTAGCGTCACTTTGGACATATTCAAGCAGGGTGGTGGTAAATCAACTGCTGAAGAATTTGGCGTTCCTTTCCTTGGAGAGCTCCCGTTCGATCCTGGTTTTGTTCGCGGTGGCGATGATGGGGTTCACAGAATTGTTAGTGAACCGGATGGCGCGTCTGCGATTGCTTTTGGCAAGGTGGTTGAGGCAATCAAAGCACAAATCGGTAATTCTGCTGGACCTGGATTAGAAATAATTTGAGGCAATATTATGTCTGAGATGCCCCAATTAATACGGCTAGAGCGGAATGCTACCGACATGGAGTTAACCTATCAGGGTGATAACAAATTTACGGTGACGTATGACGATTTGAGACACGCTTGTCCGTGTGCCAAATGCTCGCCACTTAGGAATGAAGATGAATCGAGTAAATCGCTACGCCGACAGATAGAATCAATGGCTGCAGAGAAACCGAAAGTTCGAACGATTGGGAAATATGCCTTGGCCTTTGATTGGACTCATGGGTGCTCCAGCGGCATCTATCGTTTTGAACGGATTTGGGCATTAGCGAATAACCAAGACCCTGACGGTGGCAAACCATATGTGCATGGTGCATGGTAGGATTAAACGGATATTTTCTTGTAACCAAGGCGAGGGTTTGATGTAATATCATCTTGACGCCATTTTGGAGAGAACGGGTTATGCAAGGGGTCTATCTCACTTGGATGATTAGCGCACTTGCCCTAGGTGTCATTCTCTTGCCAGTGTTTAAACCCAAATGGATGGAACTTAGGCTGAGCACATTTGTTGACTTTTTCCGGCGTTACTGGATACACATCTTGATTTTGTTTTTAATTTACAATGCTAAGGATGGTCTTGATGAAATCGATCGCATTCTGATGGCTAGCACTGGGCTTGACATGACTCCTTGGATCTATGCTATTGAAGGAGACCTTGTTTTGCATGTTCAGAATTTCTTTGAGGCACAGTGGCTCACAGTAACTCTAACACACTTTTATGTTGCAGGATTTATGTTTATTTGCTATGTTTCAGTATTCTATTTCGCTTACTTCGATGATCG
>DALZ01000108.1 GCA_002496955.1 Euryarchaeota archaeon UBA128
TGGTGCAGGGGGTGGGATACGAACCCACGAACCCATACGGGACCGGATCTTAAGCCCGGCGCCTTTGACCACCTCAGCCACCCCTGCAAGCACCCGTAATCGAGACAACTTTTGAATTAAGCGCTTATTCAACTAAGGTCCAGCCACCGTCAACATTGATGATTTGTCCGGATATGTGGTCCGACTCGAGCAGGAATTTTGCTGCACTAGCAATGTCTTTTGGCTCGCCTGAGCGACCCATTGGCACCTTCTCGAGGACCGAAGCAAAATGCTCAATTTCCCAAGCTGCGGAAATTATTGCACCGGGAGCAATACAGTTTACCCTGACGTGAGGCTGCAGATCTCCTGCCAGATTAATCATCATTTGTCGTAGCGCATTCTTACTTGCAGTGTAGTGAGTCAAGTCCTGCCATGCGCGGCCTTGTGAAGTATCTACTAGACCAATCACTGAGCCAGATTTAGCCTTAAGTTGTTCATACAATCCCTTCGTGAGTAGAAAAGGAACTTCAACATGGATGGTGAAATTTTTCTTGAACTCCTCAAAAGTCAATTCGTCAAAACTGATTGGTTGATACACAGATGCGTTGTGAATTAAACCAAATAATCCACCGTATTCAACTACCTTCGGATGATTCACAATGGTATCAATCAGATTGATTATATCATCATTGAGCAAATCAGCTTGCACGATGTCACCACCGACATCGCCATCGTTTAAGTTACTATATTGGTCGATTATCGCCTGTGCATCGGCCAGAGAATTTCGAACGTGAATCAGCACAAAATATCCCGCTTCCATGAGCATTGTGGAGATTGCTGCACCAATCCTCCGACCACCGCCGGTAATGAACACCACAGGTTTTGCCATGGTCGTTGCCTATCATTCTCAGTCAATAAATGTCGTATTAAATCTAATCAAATTTTTACAGTATATTACTACACCTTTTAGACTAGTATCCGCTGGAAAGGTGTGCGGGGCTATAAAATGACGATTAGACATCTCCCGATGGCTGATAACAAACCCGCCAGTAAACCAAAACGCAGATTACCCAGTTGGTTTCGAACCAGGCTTCCAACGGGAGAACAACAACGCTTGTTTAACGACACTAAAGCCTCGGTAAAAGATAACAAATTGCACACTGTTTGTGAGGAAGCTAGATGCCCAAATATTCACGATTGCTGGTCGAGTGGTGATGCCACTTTCATGATTGCTGGACAGGAATGTACCAGAGCATGCAAATTTTGTGCAGTTGGCACGATTCGCCGGCCACCGCCACTGGATGTCGAGGAGCCCATGCACCTTGCTGACGCAGTTGAATCGATGAATTTGAAGCATGTTGTCATCACCGTTGTCAACCGTGATGATCTACCTGACAGTGGTGCAGCACACTACAAGGCCTGTATCGATGAAGTCCACAAGCGCTCGCCCGAATTAACCCTCGAACTGCTTTGCTCAGACCTTGCTGGTGATTTAGTCGCCCTCGAGCTTTTACTGGAGGACAGCCCGCTCCGAGTGTTTGCGCACAATGTCGAGTGCGTACCATCCCTAGACCGAAGAGTGAGAGACCACCGAGCATCCTTTGAACAATCAATCAATATTCTCAAGCATGCAAAGTTGGTAAGACCCGATATCATTACCAAAACCTCGCTGATGGTCGGAGTTGGTGAGACTGACGAACAGATAAGTGAGGCACTTGAATTAATTCGTGCCGCAAACGTAGATTTAGTCACCATTGGACAATACCTAGCGCCTTCAGAAAAGCACCTAAAAATCGACCGATATCCTGACCCAGACATGTATGACACGTGGGCCCAAGAAGCAATTGAACTGGGATTTTCAGGAGTCGCCTGCGGCCCGCTGGTTAGATCGTCGTACAAAGCCGGGTTGCTGTATCGCAAAACCTACGACCCAAATAACCAAGAAACCTTACCCGGAGCGTATGTTAGAGTACAAGAGAGAATTCCGGAACATCAACTAATCAATAATAACATTCATACAGAGGTAATGTCATGACCGAAAGAAAAACTGCCGTAACCTCTCCGTACATCATTGGAACGGCCCCGTTCAGGCCCGGCGATGATGCTGACTTTGGTGGTAAGTTTCACGAACAGCCGGAAGATTTGAATCGACCAGACCCCGCAAAATGCGCAGCAGAAGATACCGTCAAACACGCATCTGGTTTAGTAAGAGTGCTGAATGACAAAGATGAGGCAAAAGGAGAATGGATTCCTGAAATATCCGTTGAAAAGCTCATAACTGGACTTGAATATATGATGCGGTTGCGCATATTTGATGACCGAATGATGAAGATGCAGCGCACTGGTAAATTATCATTTTACATGCGTTCATTTGGCGAAGAAGCCGTTGCTATCGCCCAGACGATGGCGCTAGAAGATGAAGATTGGATTTTTCCTTCCTATCGACAACCTGGAGCGCAGTTTGTTAGAGGGCGTGACATGGTGAGCATGATTTGTCACTGCATTGGCAATACTGAAGATAACGTCAGAGGTCGTCAGATGCCTGTCCATTACACTTGGAAACCCGGACGGTTCATTTCAATATCCTCTCCAGTGGGGACACAATTCTCTCAAGCGGTAGGGGTTGCGATGGCTAGCGCGTACAAGGGCCTAGACGAAGCCTGCATCACGTGGCTGGGAGACGGAACCTCGGCGCAGGGCGACTATCACTATGCCCTAAACTTCGCATCAACTTTCAAACCGCCAGTGATACTCAACGTTGTGAACAATCAATGGGCTATATCTACCCACCAAAATCTGGCAACCGGCGGTAGAACCTTCGCTGAACGAGGCCTAGCATATGACATTCCATCAATAAGGGTAGACGGTAATGATTTCTTGGCGCTATACAGTGTAACTCGTTGGGCAAGAGATAGAATTAGTGCAGGACTTGGTCCAACCCACATTGAAGTATACACTTACCGAGCCGGCGCTCACTCATCATCAGATGACCCGTCGGCCTATCGGCCAGATGATGAATTCAAATGCTGGCCGGGTGGTGACCCTGTAGAGCGGCTGAAAAATTATCTCATCAAATCTGGTAACTGGGATGACAAAAAACAGCAACAACTTGAGAAAAAAATCGACGATGAAGTAATGGCTGCATACAAAGCGGCGTGCGAATTTGGCGATTTAGCAAGTGGACCATATCCACCAGCTTCGACAATCTTTACCGAAGTTTATGAGACCGTTCCTTGGCATGTCCAAGAGCAACGCGAGGAGTTAGGTAAGTAGGTGATATCATGGTAAAAATGAATATGATTGCCGCTCTCAACTCTGCGCTAGAACATCAGTTAACTAGGGATGAAAATGTGGTGATTTTTGGCGAAGATGTAGGATATTTTGGTGGAGTATTTCGAGTAACTGCCGGCCTTCAAGAAAAGTTCGGAGCCCATCGCGTCTTTGATTCTCCACTTGCTGAAGGCGGTATTGCGGCAATCGCTATGGGCATGGGGTTGAATGGATTAAGACCCGTTGCCGAGATTCAATTTGCCGATTACATATTCCCTGCTTATGATCAGATAGTCAATGAAATTGCCAAATTACGTCACCGCTCTGGCGGCGAATTCACCACGCCTGTCACCTTCAGAACCCCCGCTGGTGGTGGAATAAAAGGCGGACATCACCATTCACAATCACCCGAAGCACAATTCACCCATACTCCCGGACTAAAAGTAGTATACTGCTCTACGCCACACAATGCAAAAGGATTGTTAACGTCAGCAATTGAATGTAATGACCCGGTTATTTTCTTTGAACCAAAACGGTGCTATCGTGGGCCCTTCTATGGCGATCCACACAAAGTTCCGACTTGGAATAGTCACCCCGATGGTGAAGTGCCAGAGGACTACTACGCAATTCCTCTGGAGGAAGCAAGATTAGTTATGGAAGGCAGTGAATGTACTGTTATCTCATGGGGCGCTATGGTCCACGTTGCTGAGCAAGCCGTAAAAGATTCAGGAATAAGTTGCGACCTTATCGATCTGCAAACTTTAGTCCCATGGGATAGAGATGCCGTGGTAAATTCAATTAAAAAAACTGGCCGCTGCGTTATTGTTCATGAAGCCCCGAAAACCAGTGGATTTGGTGCAGAGATGAGCGCATCAATTCAAGAACGGTGCTTTTACCATCTAGAGTCACCTATTATCAGAGTTACTGGCTGGGATACGCCTTTCCCACACACGACAGAGTGGGATTATCTGCCTAGTCCTAAGCGCATTGCAGATGCTATAAGA
>DALZ01000118.1 GCA_002496955.1 Euryarchaeota archaeon UBA128
TTTGTTGCGGTAATTTGCCATATAGAACCCGTGCAAAAGTCACCGTATACATAGGACTCTTTCATTGATTCAGGACCCCAATCCATCCAAAACCCACCCGTTATTGAGCAGTTTCCGCCAATGTGCGGATATTCGATTATTGGATCGGTCAGGTTTTGATTGGCTGGTTCTGTTGGAGGACTTGTACAATCGTCGCTTTCATCATAGTCATGCATTCCTTCACGTTCTGACCATCCAAAGTTTGAGGCTTCTTGAATCGCTACCAGATTAATTTCCTCATAGCAGTACTGGCCGACATCAGCAATCCACAGCCGTCCTTGGTTGTCGGTGTCAAACTTCCATGGGTTACGCAGTCCATGGTGTAGCACATAATCGCTGTCATTACCGAACCGTTGCAAAACAGGGCTTATGGTATTGTTTTGGTATGAGAAATACTGTATTGTGCCCAGCGGACTATGGATGTTCTGGCCATTGTTAAATGGGTCACTTGAGCCTCCTCCATCACCAATTGACCAGAGATATGTGCCATCATTGAGCGAATGTAGGTTTCCACCGTTATGGTTTCTATTTTCCTTCGCAATTCTTCTCAATTCTACTACGGTGTTAAGGTCTATTTTGCCCTCAACAATCTCTACGGACGCAACCATGACTCCAGAGAGGTTACTAGGTCCATCGCAGTCAGCGTCCTCGGTGTAGGACAATAGAATTTGATTACTGGTAGCAAAATCATGGGTAAATTCAAATCCTAGCAAACCTTGTTCGAAATGACATCTCGAAATGATTTGACTTATATTACCGACTTCGTACAATAATGAACCATCCCATGAGGAGATTTTACCATCGAGTTCGGCAACCCAAACCTCGTCGTTGAGTGGGTGTAGTAGAGTTTTAACTGGTGTTGAGTTAGCTTGCAGGTAAAAATCACAATCAAAGCTATCTGATGTTGGTTGGCACGGTATATCTAGTTTATCCGGCCATTGGAACCTTGGCTCCTCCTCAGTGAAATATCGTTGGTAAACCTCGTATCCCGAGATTCCTGCTGACAATAACACTAATACGATAATCAGTGCTTTGTTTTTCACCACGATCACTCACTAATTTTTTCTTCCTCAGCCTCGATGTTTTTGTTTTTGTTCGAGTTGCGAATGAAAATTGCGCCAGTCACCAAGGCAATTGCTGCCGCAGCACCACCGACGATGAGCAGGGTGTTTGAGCCGCTATCGTCAGATGTTGTTTTGTTGACTTTTTCGTTTAGGTATGCAGCAATGCCAGGAACGTCTTCAATGGCGTTACCGTAGTCACCGATGTGTGCAGATGTGTTGGTGATAGTGATTCCAGGCGTTCCTAGTACGTCCTCGAGGATTTCGAGGTCGTCATTATTGCCATTCATAACTTCAAAGGCAGCACGTAATGCCGACACATCGTCTTCTAGGAAGAAGTCAGGGTTGTACATAATTGGGTGGCTCGGTGCTTTGCCAAAGCTATTAATCTCGCCTGTTGTTTCGTTATAGCCTCCTAGCGGATAGAAATCCTCGGTGCTGGTGAAATCACCCTCGAAACACCATGAGCGAGCATCCTCGCCACAGTAATCAGGAACTGTTGGGTCTTTAGCGAAGGAAATGTAGTCGGTTGCATCGCCCAAAGTGTGCTCTGCAAGGCATCTTAGAGAGCCTCCATAGCCTCGATACAGGGTTCCACTATCAGGGATGCTTGAGTCCTCGGAAAAGTGGCTGCGGACTGTTGTGTAGAGTGAATCCATGGTATTAGGGTCACCAACAATGTCGATGTATCCTTCGGAAATCATCCATCCCATGGGTAACAACATTCCGGAACTGCCTAGCGGAGATGTGTGACATGAAATTTTACCAGCCATCAAAGCATAGGGGTCTTCCCCGGCTCGATCGGCAATGGCCATGTCAGAGTCTGTGTGAACCCAAGCCACGGCATTGTAATATGGTCTGCCGTCGCCTTTTTGCTCTGCGGCTGCAACCTCAAAGCCTCTGGTTTCGATGCTCAGCCATGCTGCGCCACCGTCCAAGAAGCCAATATCTGCGTTGCCGTATTCCAGCGCCGCAATTGTTGCAGCGGGACCGGACACGGTGTAGATTTCCACTTCCATATCCATCAGTTCTTCAAGCCTATCAGCTAGCTTTTGCGGATTTTCATCGGCATTTTTGTATTCTTCTTTTGTTTCAAATGCGATGGTGAGACAATTTTCCTTGTCTTCACATTCATCGAATTCTACCGGATCAAATATGCATCCGGGGATGCTAGCGATCAGTATCAACAGCGTCGTAAAAATTGCAATTTTAGGTCCTTTCAAATTTTCCACCTATCGCTGGCTCCCCCTCGTTATTGATATAGTTTAGGTTATCCTAAACTAACAAAAATACTACTCAGCCGCAATGTGAACTGCACCGGCTTTGTAGAATACTTGGATTCTGTCCGGAACTTTTCTAGTTAAAGCGGCAACTGCTTCGTAAATATCGTCCTTCTTGACCTTGAACGCTTTTGCGGCGCTTGCTGTAGACCATGGCACTGTATTGAAGTCGGACTGTCGAATCCATTCAAACAGTCTCGCCTCAAGTTCGCTCAATTCCTCGGCCATGAACCCCCCAAGCAAATATCATACAAAACAACACCGACGGGTTAAGGCGCTAATTTAAACCGACAATACGGCGACAGCACTCTTCTGCGTCAATCTCTCCGTCCAGTAGTTTGTTGATTGCTCTGGTAAACGGTATGTCAATTCCCTCATCATCTGCTCGTTTAATGAACATCCTAGCAGCCCTTACACCTTCGGCAACCATTGTCATCTCAGATAGTGCTTCATCAACCGATAGTCCAGTTCCGAGTTTTTCACCCATGCTTCTGTTTCGCCCGTATGGGGAGGTAGCAGTTACGTAAAGGTCGCCCAAACCAGCTGGTCCGAATGCGACCTCGGCTTTCGCACCGAGTTGTGGTAATAGCAGACATCCTTCCTTGAAACCGGCCATGAATATTGCCGCCTTGAGGTTGTCTCCACCTAGGGAACCTACTTTCTTTAATCCATCAACCAGACCGCAAGTTAACGCTATTACGTTTTTGAACGCACCCCACAGCTCAGCTCCAACTGGATCAGAAGCGGAATGTAGTATGAACGTTTGAGTGGTCAAGGTGTCGGCAAGTCGTTTGGCCACCGATTCGTCCTCGCTCGCTACTAAAGCGGTGGTAATTACTCCTCCCGCAGCCTCTGGAGCGATAGTTGGTCCAGTAACAACTGCTAGAGGATTGGTCATTTTTGCCGCATTTAGTTTCTCATGTATTGCCTGTGAAATCAAACGTTTGCCAGGTGCAAGGCCCTTAGCTAGGTCAATCAAAACGTGTCCCGGCCGTAAATGTGGTATTACTTCATCAACGACATCCAAAATTACCGAGGATGGAATGGCAAGAACTACTATTTCAACCCCGTCAAGGGCTTCATCGAGTCTCATAGTCGCTTCCAATCCTTCAACTGAATGGTTTGGTAAATATTTCTTGTTAACACCATCCATGACCACTGATTCGTAAACCTCTTGCTCTATCGTCCAGCCTTTGACCTTATGACCTTCCAGTAACCACATCCTAGCGACTGCAGTGCCCCAGTTACCCAGACCCAAAATTGCTATGTGTGCCATGATTATCGAATGGGCG
The DNA here is from genome assembly GCA_002496955.1 of Euryarchaeota archaeon UBA128. Classification (GTDB taxonomy): domain Archaea; phylum Thermoplasmatota; class Poseidoniia; order Poseidoniales; family Poseidoniaceae; genus MGIIa-L1. The sequence goes on from DALZ01000118.1 coordinate 3,673, forward strand.
ATTTGGCTTTTGCTTAAGTTAATTGCCGCTGATGTCAGAGAAAATTAATGATTTGCTACGCTCAACCGTGGAACGAGGTTAGAAAAGGTCTTCATCTTCCTCGTCGAAATCAAAAACGTCGTCATCAGTTTTTTGTTCAGTCTTCTTTGCTTTGGTGGGTTTTGTCTCTTTTGCAGTCGTGGTTGATTCACCTTGCTTTACTTCGGCTGGAGCGGCTTCTGCTTGCGCCTCTGCTTTTTGTGCCGCAGCTTTTTGCTTCATTTCTGCAGTAGCGGCTTGGTTTCGCGCGCTGGCGATCTCCAACTCTCTGGCTTTAATCTCTTCAGCAGATCTGCCAGTTTGAGCCGCTAGGGAACGTCTACGATCTTCTCTTGCTTTTCGTTCGAGTTGTTTGTGTCGCGCTTTTTCTATGTTCTGTAACATATACATTGCATCGTGTTCTAACAGCGGTGAATCAGAAATTAGTGTAATATCTAACCATCCGCCTTCTTCAACAATAAACTCTGCCAGCGGCTCAAAATTCAAGTCGGACTTTTTGATTTGAGTGTAGTGCATGGCATTGCCAGTTCTGTGTTCGACACCCGAAAAGTGGCAATAAAATTCTTTGGTTCCGATAGTCTCTCTGACCAAATCAAACATTTCTCCGTAATCCTCAGAGGTTCTCATACTACCATGACCCCTCGAGTGAATGTGAGCAATGTTGAGCACAGGAACGGTGCCATCGACATGATTGACCACTTCTAACACCTCTTCTAGACTGCCCCACAATTCTTGCCGTCCTGATGTCTCAATACCTATTTTCGAGGGTGTCCCATCTTTCAACCATGGGAATACCGGATAAATGTCTTCATCGTCATGCCAAATTTCCTCTACCCGCTCGACAATACCTGAGAATACATTGACCAGTTGTTCATTAGCTGCACGCCCTCTTCCCATCTCACCATAATGTCCGGCATGTAGTGTTATGTGGCGAGCATTGATGGTCTTGGCCGCCTGCAGCGTCGACTCAATTTTAGTTAGCGAGCGCCCTCTTTCGACACGATTGCCCAGTAGTTCGGAATAATACGGGCCGTGAATGTTCATCTCAAACTCTGTTTTGTTGGCCAGAACGCCTGCTTGCCAATATTGTTCGAAATGCTGCGGAGCAATCATTCTAACAGTCTGCACCTCCATGGTTTCCAACCCAAGTGAGATAATATCATCCATACCTTCGACGATAGTTCGTCCTTTACATGATAGTGGAATCCCCGCTGGTCCTAATCTAACTGGCAACAACATCCCCCCGCAGGTTCAAGCCAACGGTCACCTAATGATAAGACCTTTCCGTTGTTAGGACAAAAAAACCCGTAATTCGGCAATATTTTGT
>DALZ01000166.1 GCA_002496955.1 Euryarchaeota archaeon UBA128
CAACACACACTTTTGTGATGGTTATCGAGAGTACTGGCGAAATGTCAAGGGGTGCGGTGATGGTGTTGGCGATATTGAAATACACTTTGTAGACTCTGTTGTCCCAGGTTATTTTTGGATATTTCCGGTTTCAGAAGACGTGGTAAATGTCGGAATCGGTATGGTTGTTAGCCTACTAAAAAAGGAGAAGAAGAAGTTGCGTGCATTACAAAAAGATGTTATCGAAAATCATCCGATGTTCAAAGAAAGGTTTGCAGATGCAGAAATGATTAGAGGGAGCGGCCGTGGCTGGGCGCTACCATTCGGTTCACCGCGTAAGAAAACCAAAAATCAACCTCGTCGGGCTAGTATGAATGGTATTCGTTTAGTAGGCGATTCTGCATCCCTAGTTGATCCATTTTCTGGTGAGGGAGTTGGTAACGCTTTAGTGACTGGTGAACTGGCTGCCAAACATATAGTCGATGGCAAAAGTCCCGAAGAATACCAACAGGAGATGTGGAAGATTTTGGGCCCCGAACTAACTAATTCCTACCGGATGCAGAAACTGAGTCGGAAAAAGTGGTTGCTAAATTGGTTTGTTGGCAAGGCTAGTAAAAAACCACAAATTCAAGAGATGATGACCGAGATGATTGCATCTAAAGAAGCTCAAGAAAACCTACATTCACCATGGTTTATGTTTAAAACACTGATGTTTTAGGTGGTTTAATGGATACTAGCCTAGAAGAAATCGATGCGATTTTTCTAGACCTAGATGGTACAATTTATCTTGGAAACGAGTTAATTGATGGAGCATTAGAATTTCTTGACCGTTGCCAAAAAAAAGGGGTAAAGAGGTTTTTTCTATCAAATAATTCAAGTCGTTCTGTCGACCAATACCTCAAAAAATTAGTCGGCTTTGGAATTCCTGCCACGGCCGAAGATGTGTTATTGTCCACCCATGACTTGTTATCTTGGTTAAAGCAGAATAAAGTAACTAAGACATGGTTAATTGGCACAGATGGTATGGGCCAGATGCTTGAGCAGCAAGGAATAGAAACAACTTGTTCAGACCCTGAATATGTCGTCTTGGGTTATGATACGGAAATTACCTACGAAAAAATTGCCAAAGCAAGTATCTACATGCACGCCGGAATTCCCCTCGTTGCAAGCCATCCTGACATGGTTTGTCCATCGCCTGAAGGGGGATTACCTGATGTTGGTGCATACTTAGCAATGTTGAAAGCGACCACGGGAAAGGACCCTATACACATAACTGGAAAGCCAAATGCCGGCATGATATTGCATAAAATCGAAGAGTTGGGCCTCGAGCCAAACCGTTGTGCAATGGTTGGTGACCGTCTTTATACAGACATTGCCATGGCTAATCGCGCTGGCTGTGTTGGAATTTTGGTCCTTTCCGGAGAGGCGACTATGAATGATGTAGCAGCCTTAGCCGATGATGCTGAACAGAGGCCCGATTTAGTAGTAGGCAGCGTAGCTGAGTTGATGTAAGGTGTGTTCATGAGTTTTTTGAAACGGCTAAAATGGCTGATTCAAAGAAGGAAAAGATTTCCGCATGACGAAATACACATGGCTGGTGAACTCGCAGAAATGCGATTAGCAAAATTATCTAGAGCTGCCGGGAAAGACAACGGTTGGAAAATATATGAATCCGTGAGAATCCCTGACCCTGATGGTGGCCGAAGAGAAATCGATATGGTATTGATTGGTGGCAACGAAATGCTTGTCGTCGAGCAAAAGCACTGGGCAGGTTCATTTCGTATTAACAAAGGACATCACTTCATTCAAAAAAGGAAAAATGGCGAAGAACATAGTCATGATGGAGTGGCTGACAGAATCGCTAGGAAAGCACGACTATTAATGGGGCTACACCAAGAAAGAACGGGGTTGGCAGATGACGATTTACCAACACTACGAGTAATTGTTGCGATGACCCATCACAAACTTGAATGGCCAAAAATACCCAATGATTTGGCTGCAGAAATGGTTAATGAGAAGGGGTTCCTTGACATCCTAAAAAATCACAACCCAGGGCCGCCGAATGCCGATTTAATCGCTACATTGGGCGGGTTTAACACTTGGGATGAGGTCCACTTGAATGGTGGGTTGATGAATAAAGGAGACGTTTTAGATTTAGGCCTTGGCGAACAAATTGATCAACTATTTTCAAATCGGAATTGCCCAGTGACTGGTAAAACTGTACACAAACGTAGTGTGTTGTCGATATTTGACAAACAGCCATCGCAGGCATTTATCAAAATTGGTAGTAAAAATGCCGAACTGCGCGTTGGTATCAACGCCAGATTGCGAATGCACGTTGTCGGGCAGCCTAAACCTAAGGAGATACCTTGGGCTTACATCGAAAAAATAGTTATTTCAAAGCCGGCGGAAGAATGGAACAGGTGATTAGGTGCCGAGTTTGCTGATTGAAGGCATTGGTATTGCCGCTGGCATAATTGGAGTTTTAGCGTGGGGGCCGCAAATAGTCGAGGTTTGGAAACATAATCGTCATGACGGTATTTCACTACCGACCTTTTCCATAGTCGCTTTTTCCCTCACCCTTTGGTTAATTTATGGTATCGCAATAGATTCTCCAGCAATGATCTTTGCTAACATCCTTACATTGAGTGTTATTGCAGTCATTATCGTTGGAGTGATGCGGCTCAGAAAAACAAGTTGATGTTGCCATCTAAGAATCGTGGGGTTGATATACCTGAATTAATTGGGCACTATGTAACCGATGGTTAAGTAGTGGTGTTATGGCTAATTCTGATGACTGGGAAGAACAGATGATTGACCGACTGGTTGAAATGTTCAAAGAAATGGGTATGTCGCTCAATAAGACACAGATCAAGGGCCTCATGAAACAGTTCAAATCTCAGTTTGAAAAAATGGGCCTAGATGCTGACAAACTAAGCAGTGGAGATGTAAATTTCAATTTTGACCTATCGAATCTGAGCAAGATGTTTCAGTCCGGGCAATCAATTGAAGATATATTAGGAAACCTCGGTATGGATGTTAAAGTCGATGCTGCTCCGGTTGAAATAGAGACTCCAGAAATCGATGATGACGATGATGAAATTTTGCAATTGCCGAGCGATGATTTCTATCTTGACGGTTGGAATATGGCTATGACTATTGATTTTACCTTGAAAGGGGACATCAAAGAAATGCAAATGGAAATGAACCTCTCCAAAGGCGGTTCCCTCCTTGAGATTATGAAGCAAACGCAAGCTAAACCGGTGGCTAGAGTAAGCCTTCCCCATCCATGTCAAGATGTTGTTGGATGGTCTCTGAACAATGGAATACTAGATATTACTCTGAAACTAACTCCTCAAGGATCGGCTCTGGGCGGTATTGCTGATGATGCTCCGGCAGCGGATGTGAGTCTGGACTTTGGCGATGATGATGATGACGATGATGATGGTGGAATTCCAATATTTTGAAAATGGATGTGAAAAAAATGGGTAAAGTAATAGGAATAGATCTAGGAAC
>DALZ01000015.1 GCA_002496955.1 Euryarchaeota archaeon UBA128
CTAGAGTCCCTTGCTAGAACAAATAGATTAACTGCTATACCAACCTGTTTCATACACTTCCCAGACGAGTCTAAAGTCGCACTACAGAGGTCGGTTGATACTCTGTCCGAGGTGGTTTCGAGGTTAGTATTCAAACCGGTGATCGAAGTTGTTGGGGCCTTAATTAAGAAAAATAATCAGATACTTTTGGCCAGAAGAAAAGCAGGCCTAGAATTGTCTGGGATGTGGGAATTTCCCGGCGGCAAGGTCGAACATGGGGAGAGTTATTTTGATGCAATTAAACGGGAGATGAAAGAAGAATTCACATGGAAAGTGACACCGGTAAGGAAATATCATACCGAATACCATGAATACCAAGATTTTGGTATAAACCTGCACATTGTTGAAGTGATATTAGAAACAGGTAGTATGCTGGATACAGTTGAGTTATGGACATCCCATGATGATGTAAACTGGGTCAGTGAATCTGGTAATGCTAACATTGCTCCAGCTGATTCCGGGATTGTGGACAGAATATTAGCTGAACTTAATGCCAAGTAACAGCATCACCGTCATCGTTCATTGTCCAATCATCGTGTACTCTCCTGGGAATAGAATCTCTTCCTTTATGCCATGTGGCAGCTTCAATCCATGCAGCCAAATCCTCTCCCACTAATTCCACCTTAATCACACCGCCAAGTGCCAAACTACCCGGTATGTTATATGCTACTTTACCCACGATTGAGGCTTGTCGCAAAATCTCAAAAAAAGTGTAATTGTTATCAAGATTGGCAGTGATTACATCAAGGGTAGTGTCGAGAATCGATTGTTTGTGAACTAGGTTTAGAAAATAATTAATTGAAAGGTTCTCTGCTTGAAAAATCATCTGTGATGGCTTGCCAAAACTTGGCTCAGTGAGGGGTATTTCGCAGTCAAATTCTGGAAAAATGGTCTGAATACTCTTCAAGACTAAATTCGGGGATTCTGCACCGTTTACACTTGATGTTACGATTACATTTATTCCCTCATCTGCTCCATTGAGCAATATCTGATGTTCAGGCATGCAATGGCTAGGGAAGATTTCCTATTCAAACTGTTTATTTCCTAAGCAGGGTCAGTAAGTATGAAAACTGCAATCGCTATGGTAGAACATGGCAGACAAATTTGCTCCAATGGTTGCGTCTGTCGTTCCTGTCCTAAATGAAGAGTTTACGATTGTGCCTTGCCTAGAGTCATTATGCCGCCAATCATATCCCGGTAAATTACATCAAATACACATATTTGATGGTGGCTCATCAGATGCTACATGGCGTGTAGCGATGGAATATGTTGAAAGTCGTGGTGAACGACATCCTCGTATCTTTTTACATCAAAATTTAGGCAAACATGTGGCGGAAGCAAGAAATTTGGCGCTTAAAGTCATACCTGAATCTGTGGAGTATATGCTGGAAATTATAGGTCACTGCACGATTGCTGACGAACATATCAGCGAGTTGGTCACAAAAATGGGCGAATTGCAAAGAAAAACTAACAACAATGTTGGCGCCTTGGGATGCAAGGTAACTGCAAGAGATGGTAAACTTGGGGTGCAGGAATCATGGATTGAAGCAGCTTTGTCGTCACCACTTGCTAGTGGTAACGGACAATTTGAAAATTTCACTGGCACAGTGGAAACCTCCGTTCCAGCCTTCTGCTTGCATTATCGAGTTGCGTTAGATGAAGTGGATGGTTGGAATAATGAATTTATTACCAGCCAAGATAGTGACCTTTCGATGCGTTTGAAATATCGCGGCTATCAGTTGTTCAAGACGGATGTAGTCACTGTCAGGATGGCGAAGCGAACCTCGATTGTAAGTTGGGGTAAAATGGGCTTCAGGTATGGATTTTGGCGAACTCGATTGGTTAAAATTCATCCGAGACGGTTACGACTCAGGGAGTTTCTTCCTTGGTTTGGCTTGATCTTGACCATTATTTTGCTCCTATCTGGAACGTCATATTGGTCGATTCCAGCGATGATATACATTATTGTTTTAGCTGCAGAGGGTTTGCGAATTTCGTTACATAAACGTCAATTGACTTCGATTATCGGGCTGCCAATTAGCATCATAACCTTCCATATGACATTTTCAATAGGCTTACTCTATGGATTGTTTGGAAAACCACGCTCATTTAACGACCGAGAGTCAATTAATGGCAAGTTAAATTAGTGACCATTTAGACAACCAGGTGAATAATATGGCCAATCAGTCACTAAGTGCGAAAAGTGTCTCTGTAATGCCAATCCTGTTATTAGGTTTTATTCACGTAATTGTGACTCCACTGCGAGAAATATTTTCTGTTGAACCATTATTGATGGTGCCATATTACTTGTTTGGCTTATTACTTGGAATATTTATTCATCGAAAATCGGTGACGGTAAAAGATTTTGAATATCGTCGCTCGAAGGTGATGAAGAAGATGAAAAGTGTCTATGCAGCAGAGGAAGCGGGGGTATGGCAAAGTAATGTTGCGATTCCAACCGAGTTAAGCAAGGAATCAGATTTATCTGCGGAGGTATCAGCAATTTCGCTTGAGGCCCCAGAGCTAGAGTTAGGCGATGAGCAAAAAGTAGAGGTATCAATGCTAAATGAGGCCAAAACAGTTGTCGAGGCTACACGCAGGATGTCCGGTCAATCCAGCTTTGATGATGATGATGAGGTTATATCAACCATAGGCGCTAATCGGAGGGCTAGCCCTATGGACAGACTATTGGATTTCATTGCGTCGCTGTTCAATAAGCAATCTGCAAAGGGTGACAGAGAATCACGGCGAATTGCGGCGTTGCAAGCTGCATCACAGGCCTCACCTGTAAAGGCTAGCAGACCACAGGCACCTATCCAATATGAACGAACCGAGGTTAAGATTGGGCCAGATTCTGATTACATTGATAATTTTAATGAAACGAAAGTAAACGAGTTTGACAAAAATAATGACCTGCCCAACCAAGAAAAGCAAACACATTCTGCATTCGCACCACCAAATAATCAGAATAACGTCGCACAAAGTTTGGAATCAATGGCGATGTTGTCGACTATTAATAAAAAATCATTCACTAAATCAAGTAACACGCAATCCTATGTTTGTAAAAAATGCGGTTATCGATTCAGAGCCGGAGACAGATTTTGTGATAATTGTGGGTCTGAGTTGTAATTAATTCCGTGAAATTGAAAGATGTTAATCTACCGGAGGCATTTAACGGAGGTCCATCGATGGCTGATAAGCGTGATTACTATGAGGTCCTCGGGGTTGACAAATCAGCAGGTGAAAAAGAACTAAAAAACGCATTCCGTAGTTTGGCTCGCAAATATCACCCTGACCGGAGTTCGGAGCCAGATGCTGAAGATAAATTCAAAGAAATCCAGGAAGCATATGCAGTACTTTCTGATGATGAAAAACGACAGATGTATGATCGTTATGGGCACAACGCACCGGGCGGTTCACCATTCGGTGGTTTTGGCGGCGGGTCGTTTAATATCAACCTAGAGGATATACTTGGCGGTGACTTTTTTTCAAGCTTCTTTGGCGTCAATTCAAGGCGAACACGTAACCGCGGCAATGACATAATTATCAGATATAGTGTCAATTTGGAGTCGGTATACCAAGGCACATCGGAGGAATTAACCGTCGAGTTGCCAACTTCTTGTGTAGACTGTAATGGTTCGGGTGCAGAAAACGGTGACATTATCTCTTGTAGTAATTGTGGTGGACAGGGTAAAATCCGTGCTAGGCAGCAAGTTGGGCCATTTGTTCAAGATGTGATTAGAGATTGTCCAAAATGCTCAGGCATGGGTCAATTGATTAAGACTAAATGCAAATCTTGCAATGGTGATGGGCAACAGATGGAAGAGACTAAGCTGCGGTTTAACATTCCAAAAGGTGCTGATGATGGAACTCGATTACGAATGCGTGGTAAAGGTGAACCTGCATTGAGGGGACGAGGTGAAAATGGTGATTTATTCATAGAATTAGAAGTTGAGCAGCATGATTGGTTTGAAAGATCTGGTGCAGATTTGATTATGTCACTACCATTGCCTTACGAAGAATTGGTTCTAGGGGTGACGATTACTTTACCACATATAGATGGCACCGATTTGAAAATAGTCATCCCAAAAATGACGAATTCAGGTGAAACAATTGAAATCAGAGGCAAAGGTTTGCCACGATTAAGAGGCTCTGGTCGGGGTGATGTAGTCGTTCTAGTCAAGTTACAGTTACCGCAAAAAATCAGCAAATCTCAGGCAAAACATCTTGAGTCGAATAAACCAAAATATTCCGACGAGGAACTAGAAACTCGTATCAAACAGGATGCGAAAAAGCGTCGCCAGTAATTATTCCTCTTCATCTCTAATCAGAGTTTTAGCGGGTCGACAAGCAAATGGAACACCATTCATTCGACCATTTAGCTCAATATCAACCGCATTGGCTGAGCCAGCCAACTCGATCGAGAGGAAGGTTTTGTTTCCCTCGTTCATGGTATCGAGAAATATCTCGTAATTGCTATGCAAAAATCTTGGCGTAACTGATTTTATGTTCCAAGGTTCCCCCGTTGGAGAATCAATGCGTAATGCAGCTATTTCGCAAATTCCTGAAATCACATAAATTCCAATAATTATTGGCCAAGCGTCTGGATTTTTACTGATTCTTCGGTCGACCTTCCAACAAGCGATTGCTAATTCATCAGTTCGATATACAATGCTGGCATCACCCCATACACCACATGCATCATCCCAATCAAGTGTTGCGACTGCATCTAATGACTTGGCTAAATCTCGACGATTCCTTTTGGGGCTTATGCCACTATCCAATCTAGCAGTAAGCCACTCGAGGCGTTGTTGTCTGCTCAGCATCTGTTTGGCAAATTGCTGCTTACGGACTTGAATAAGACCCAAATATAATGCTGGTAGCAGAAGTAAAAAACCCATAAACCACCGGGCCACACTCCCCCACTTCTCGGCATTTTCATCAGGAGGGAACCACGGTTCCTCCCCTTCATCAACTAATTCATATGTAGTTAGAAGTGTGTATTCTGTTGGGGGTGTGTAATTACCCCATTCTGTCTCAATGGTATCATTTAGGAGTGAGATTCTAAAAAAATGTGTTCCTCTGGAAACTTCCATAGCGACGCTCAACTTGCCAAGAGTAGTTGTTTTCACCTTTGCATCGACCTCAGACCAATCTTCTTGATCCTTTTCCACCATCTCAATTTCAAACTGATTGATATCACCAATAATTTCGACCATTACAAAATGTATGGAATCTTCCCATGCTTCTATCTCAATACGATAGACGTCTGATGAATCTCGAATTGAATTAGTAAATTCACCTTGAGTGCTTTCGCCAAATATATCCAGCAATGGCCAGGTCGAGTTTTCAGTTGTGCTTTGCATAGGTGGTAATGATGGTGCCTCAAATTGACTTCCACCATCGGCAAAACTTTCGGCAGCCAATGTCAAATAGAATACATCAGCACTTAATTGCAGTTTTACCGCATTGCTTGTCGGTAGAGGAAAGATTCGTTGTGCAATATTAGGCTCCATGCTTCCATTGCCGGAGAAAATCCAGTTAACCCCAATCAACGAGTAATATCGGTATTCAACTGACGTTGCAACCGCAGTTAATACCGGTGCAGTGGTATCAACTAAATCGAAAATTATGGTCCTGGTTGAATGACCGGTTATTGGTATCGAATCATTTAGATTAATCATGCTTGATGGTATCAGTTGATGAGCAATAACACCAACTGACCATATTGTGTTTTGTGTGGCCGAGGAGAGTTTTATGAAAAGTCTTCCATCTTCTACAATGTCTAGAAAATAATGATTGGAATTAGTTGCATAGTTCATCGATTCATTTGTTGTGATAATTTCGCCGATTGCTACTTCATCGGTTGAATTTTGGAAATAAGCCTCCATCAAAATATTGGCACTGGTGTGCTCTAGACTTATCTCCACCGAAGTGTCAGAACTCACATTAAATCCGAGGTATTCGCCCTGCTGATTATTTAGAACTCCTGAGAAGAATCTCGAATCACCAGTCTCCGGTAATATCCTTTTGCTTGCCAATGATGAAGAGAATTCATCAATACAAAGGTATTCTGCTTGACAAGTGTATACATCCGCTAGGTCAGCACTGGTGCTCGGGGCTGGCCTCGTGGCAGTATAGTTGTCAGTAACACCTGTCAATGGCGATATATCGTAATCCTCAACTTGCGGATTACTAATAACTAATAGCAATTCTCCAGCACTATATACCATTCCAGTGTAGTTTTGCTGGTTAGCGCCCACTACATCACCGTCAAACAACAGTTCCGATGTGCAGGTTTGGCAGTTGGTATGAATGCTGAAAAACTCACCGGTTTGCATAGGCCAACTATAGTTTTGCTCGTGTTCGGTAAATCGTATTGTTTGTTGGTTAAACTCCGTTTTATTGTTGACGGTTTCATTATTGCCAACAATCAAAAAACTTGAACCAACTAACAGCAGCATCAGCGTCAACAAGGCTGGACGCAATATACCCTGCATGGTGCGGCGTCGGGTTTGTCATGTTTGAACTTAAGGTCTGGAAGGAATTATTCTTGTACGAA
>DALZ01000056.1 GCA_002496955.1 Euryarchaeota archaeon UBA128
ACAGGTGCTTATCTCCCGGAGATGGAGCCGTTAGCTTACTCTTTGACTCCGGAAATCTCTGATTGGTTTAGAAGGATTGACCCGTTTACTAACTGCATGCCTTCACTTCATATTGGGATACCATATGCGGTCTGGTTATGTATCAAGCGCTTTGACCAAGATGAAAGATGGGCCTTATACCGCAAGATTGTCTTTGCTTACGTGATACTTACTGGGTTTACAATCATCTATCTCGGGATACATTGGATACTCGATATTGCCGGTGGCATGATTGTCGCCTATGTTGCAGTAAATCTTGCCGATAAAACCTCGAAACCAGTCTGGAGTATTTTGGATGAAAGAACCATCAATTCACGCTTAGTAACTGTGCTAACCAACCCTAAGAAAGCCTACAATATGATAACTAACAAGATATCACAAACTGCAAAGCAATTTGCCAAACCGACCTCTAGGGAAACTGGGATAATGGCAATCATAGTAATGATAATAGTTGCATCGGTAATTACTTGGGATTTGACACATCAGTCCCTCTCCGCAAAAGGGGTTGAGGCACCTGAAGGAGCATCTGGTGCCGATGGCTGGTTAGCGACTATCGATAACACCTCGGAAGATGGTCGAATATTGAAACTATATGATTTGTCAGACTTAAGCGGTGATGGTATTGAAGTGATACAACCAAACCTGACTACCGAATCGCAATATGAACTGTATGGAGATAAATTGATGATGGCTAACAGCACTGTTCTGTACGTTGTTGATATCGCTAGACCTAATGAGATATATTTTCAGAAAGTGGTTGAAAATGTAATGCAAGTTGAATTATGTAAATCAGGCAATGACTACGTCTTAATGACTTTGTCAGCAGGTGAATTAACAGCTCAAAGGCTCGATGGAATGATAATTGACTTAGGCATTGCTAACAGTGATATATCTTATGTTAAATGTGAAGGAAATGACTTTGCCTTTTTGATCGAAGGTGCAGCTGATAAGGTCTACATGAGTAACTTAGAATTGTCTGGGTCTTTGACCTACCCTGTCAATGCCTCCGCCACCGAAGAAGATGAGCAGGTTCTGCAAGATTGGAATGCGCCCGCAGATATTGCCAATTCAACGATTGTTGATGTCGTTTTTGACCGAGATTACCTGTTGGTAAGCGTAAATGTTTCGAGTTTAGATCGGATTGTTTTGATTGATAGGGTGACCGGTGAGCAGAGACTTCTTGGTGACGGGAAATACTCTTCATACGATCCTTCTATCAGAGATGGAGTGGTTGCTTGGGTAATGAAAGATCATCTCAACCCAACCAATCCCATTGAGGAATATTACGACGGAGAAATCCTATACATGCAGTTATCGAATAATTTTACTCAAGTCTTAACCGCTGATGAAATTGACCAATGGGGGCCGATAGTGCTTGAAGAGCATTTAATCTACTTAGAAGAGTCAGAAAATGGTGTGTTAATTAAGGTGCATTCTTGGATTCCTGAATTAAAATCCTACTCAAATATGATATTACAAATTGCTTCGATTATCGGTATTGTTATCGTGTTTATTTACATAAATCAGAAGCAGACGGAAGCAAAACTTGGTTTAACCAAAACCTAGAGAGATTATTTCTTGATACTTAGCATACGCTCAAGTGCCAACAAAGAACCTTCTTGGACATCTTTGGACACAACAATCTGATTCGGTACCTCGCCTTCGACGATTTTTTCCAATACATCCATAAGATAAGCAGGGTGTATCATATACATTGTTGAGCACGGGCAGATTTTATCGTCCAAGCATTCAATGTGCTTATCAGGGTGTGAATCAGCAAGTCTCGCGACCATGTTTATTTCGGTACCGATGGCTATTTTGCTACCACTGGGTAAAGCTTCAACATAATTCTTGATAAATTGCGTTGAACCATTTGCATCGCTGACTTCGACGGTTTCTTTGGGACATTCTGGATGAACTATCACATGTCCCTCGGGATATTTTCTTCTGAAATCGCCGACTTGCTCTACGGTAAATCGCTTGTGAACAGAACAAAACCCGTGCCACAGAATAATTCTTGCACCTGTTAGTTCCTTATCAGAGCCAATTTTCGGAACCCATGTTGGCATTTTACTTTCATCGATGCCCATTGAGAGTCCTGTATTACGACCAAGGTGTTGATCGGGGAAGAATAACACTGCACCTTCTGGACCCGCCCGGTCGAATGCCCAGTTTAGAATTCCGGTTGCATTTGATGAGGTGCAAACAATGCCCCCGTGGCGCCCGACGAAATCCTTCAAGTCGGCACTGCTGTTCATGTATGTCACAGGGATTAGGTATGATTTTCCGTCGGTTGGTATATCACCTGGTGCGGTTTTGTCAACTGGGTCATGGAGGCCAGTTTCAGCCAGAATGTCCGCCCATGCGCTTTCAACATCTGGCAATGTAGCCATGTCTGCCATCGAGCAACCAGCACGTAGATTTGGGAGGATTACATGTTGGTCATCATCAGTGAGTATGTCGGCGGATTCGGCCATGAAGTGGACTCCACAAAATACGATGTATTTGGCATCTGAATCAGCCGCTTTTTGGCTTAGCATGAAAGAATCACCGATGAAGTCGGCATGCATAACAATACTGTCTCGCTGGTAATGGTGTCCAAGTACCATTAATTCTGAGCCAAGTATTTTTTTCAGTTCAGTGATGCGTTTAGCGATTGCTTGCTCCTCTGGCGAAATAGAGGTATCCATGAAATCAATGGAACACATTGGCAGAGAAATAGTCATATGCTTCAAACAACCCAATCGTTTCCCCTTTTCAAAACATTGTTATTCCGTATGATAAATAAATGAGGGCATAGAGGGTGATATATGGCCTTCTTGCCAGAGACAAGACTGCACTTAGGGGCCGAGGCGGAGGTTTGGTCTGGGTCGTGGATGGGTAAACCAGCGGTGAGGAAACTAAGACGGGCGCGTGCTTGGCGGCATCCCGATTTGGAAAAGCGACTTGGCTACAGAAGATTGCTTAGTGAAGCTAGAATTCTAATTCGGGTCAAAGATGCCGGTTTGCCAGTACCAGCCGTTTGGGACGTCGACTTAGAGAACGGGCGTATCGTTATGCAGCGAATGAAAGGCCGGCCACTAATTGAATTGCTCCGTGATGATAGTAAAACCAAACATGAACTATCCTTGGCATTGCGCAATTCAGGTGCAGCAGTAAGATTACTTCACAGAATGGCTGTAACTCACGGCGACCTGTCGACCAACAATATTCTGATTGACGAAGATTACAATGCTTTTTTGATAGATTTTGGATTGTCTGCTGTTGAGTATGAAGTTGAAAGATTTGGTATTGATTTACACGTCATGGATGAAATTTTGGGCGCCTCCCACCCAAATGTTACCAATGCAATCGACATTTTCCTAGAGGGCTACCTCAATTGTGATGTTGACAGTGGACCAATAGCAGAATTGTCGGGGGGAAGGCCTCCAGCCGCCAGTGATGTCTTAAAGCGGCTCGACGATGTCAGGTCTAGAGTAAGATATCACGGTTGATTTAACCAACCAGTAAACGCATCTCCTCAATACTCTTTAATTCAGAAAGATAGATTTGCTCCATTGAATCATACAAATCATCCGTCTGTTCAATTAACGGTAGTAGTTCAGCATAAACCTCAGCCGCTCTGATTTCGGTTTCTAGTGAATAATTTAGCATCTCCATGTAATCATTAGTATGGATTATTGCCAATGGGTTTCGCTCAGTGACCGGGATTCCGCCCAGTTGCACAATGCCTTTGCGGACAATGTCAGCGTGTTCGATCGACTCGGTCATTTCAGTGTTAAACATTGGTGACAATTGTAATCTGTGAATGCCAGTAATATTTGCTGCATAGTGGGCATACATATTGATGGCTCTTAACTCCCAACCTAGGGCTGCGTTCATTTTTTCTAT
This sequence comes from Euryarchaeota archaeon UBA128, assembly GCA_002496955.1. GTDB lineage: Archaea > Thermoplasmatota > Poseidoniia > Poseidoniales > Poseidoniaceae > MGIIa-L1. The sequence continues at coordinate 3,931 of DALZ01000056.1, forward strand.
AAGTTCAGTCATTGTATCATCCTTTAGGGCGCACTAAATTTTATTCATTAATCCCCTATCATTCCGGGCAAAGTGGTTGGAGTAAATAAATTAATCCGATATCACCTAAGTAAGGACTTTATCACCGATGCTCCAACCAATTAACGCCGCTGAAATACACAGGATGAACGTTAAACCGGAATATGCAATAGCAATCCAGTGATTACCATCCTTAGCAAGGTTTATTGTTTCAAGCGAGAAACTGGACATTGTCGTAAATGCACCAAGTAGCCCTGTAGCAAAAAACAACATGACATCATCTGAAAAACCACTGTTAGCGGCTACGATTGACAACACACCTAAGGCAAATGAACCTGCAATGTTCACAGTTAAGGTGGCGGTTGGAAAAGTACTGGATTCTATTAGGTGATTGATGCAGTAGCGTAAGACTGCACCAATGGCACCACCAATTCCAACCAAAATTGCTTGCTGAATCATGAATGTTTGCGGCTAGTTATTGCTGTTAAATCATTTTGAGAAATCTCGCTTTTCGATGCATTTTGGCAATAGACATGATAACATCCAGCATTACCGATAACCATGAACCCGATAGTATGGTTTCTGACAGGGAACGAAGGTAAACTTAACGAAGCAGAAAGTCACTTATCCAAATTAGGTTATATTGTCAAACAACTTGTGGTTAATGATGACCAATTATTTGAACCACAAGCGTCAAATCTTGAGGTTGTTGCTATGTCAAAGATTACCCAAGCACTCAATCATCTTCCGCAGGAATTTACTGAGCGAGACATGATACTAGTCGAGGATGCTGGGCTCTTTATCTCAGCGCTTGATGGCTTTCCCGGGGTATATTCTTCATACGTTCATTCGACAATCGGAAATCTTGGAATTATCAGATTATTGAATCATCTCAAAACCGCAGACCCTGTATCTAGTGCAAATCTCAGGTCTGCAAGGTTCATGGCAGTTGCGGCCTTATGGCGAGCAGGTGAAGTAATAATCGGCGAGGGTGTTTGTCCAGGTCATATTGCTGATGAGCCAGTGGATGGCAATGGTTTTGGCTTCGATCCGATTTTTGTCCCATACGATTTAGATGACGAATTAACCCCATTATCACCGGGGATTTATGGTAGTCACAGCACTCACGGAAAGACTTTTGGCGCAGTGGATTTCTCGGTGAAGCAGAAATTTAGTCATAGAAGGCGAGCATTGGAGAACTTGTTCAGCCAATTGCCATCAGCATCATAAATTAGAACCAACTGGATTAAGGCGAGGGACATGGGATTTATACGGTCAATGTGTGCATTGGTTGCTGTTTGTGCCGGTGTGTTTTACTTGACCTCAGCATCAAGTCTATCCGATAATGGCAAATGGACACTAATCGGAGTTACATTTTTTTCTGCCTTTGGTTGGGTAGTATTGGGCGGAAGGGGCGTAAAACCGACGGGCAAGAAAAAGCCCCAAGCGTCTGCAGCAATCGTTACCGAAGAGATTGCTGAGACTACCGTTGAATCTGATGAGCCATCTGATATTCCCGAACCAGTGACAGCGACAAGCAACTTAGACGGAGTTTCGTTGAGAGAGCGAAAGTTGGCGAAAATACAAGCGGCAAATCAGCAAGACAGTGCTGATGATGCTGATGATGCTAGTGATGATGAGTTAGTCGAAGTTTCAGTTACAGTTGAAAATATTCACACTGCAGACGAATATGTGGTCGAAGTCAGCCCGGAATCAGTCGAGGACGCTGACATAGAAATGACGGTATCCAACCGCCGGGTAAAACATCAAGAAATCAGAGAAAGAATCGAAAAACGGCGACGGAATCAGCTCGCAGAGATTAGAGCGTCGACCGTTAGAATGTGGGAGCAACATAATGAAGGAGAGGATATTGTGGGATTATTGCAAAATCCTCAGCATGGGCAGATTGTAGTCGACGAGCCGGAAAAACCTGAGGCAGGGCATGTATACGGTGCGACATTTATCAGACTCGATGAAGCAACAATACTCAAACTAAGAACCCCGCTTGATTCCGGCTTTGAAGAGGTCGAGAAAAAGCCACAATTGCCTGATTTACCCGGTTTAGATGGTATGCCACTGCCGCCGCTGCCTGATGGTAACTTGCCGCTACCTCCACTACCGAGTGCCAGCGACGCATTAGCAGCAATCAAAGAACAAATGGATGAAGACTGATTGCAAATTATTGTTACTTGTCTTGCCATTCAGCAGTTTTTCTTTGCATAAACGCGTCAACACCGATTTGTTTATCCTGGCTATCGAATAGTGCAGCAAATTCCCGTGCTTCAATTGCAATACCCTCATTGAGAGTGCTGTTTAATGCGGCTTTAATCGTCCGCTTTGCAACAGTTAATGTATAGACAGATTTGCTTGCGATTTTGTTTGCCATTGACATGGTAAATTCTTCCAATTCTTGGTGATTACAAACGTGATTTACTAATCCTATACGGTGCGCTTCAGCAGAATCAATCATTTCTCCGGTCATGATCATCTCTAGGGTTTTACCATAACCGAGTAGTTTTGCAAGGCGTTGAGTCGCCCCGTATCCCGGTATTAGTCCAAGATTTATTTCTGGCGTGCCGAATTTTGTTCTTTCCGATGCGATTCTAATATCGCATGAGCAGGCAACTTCGCATCCTCCACCCAAGGCAAAGCCATCAATCATGGCAATAGTTGGTTTGCTCAGTGACCATATTGCCTCAACTGCGTTATCGGTGAATTTGATTTTGGCTGCTGAACTATCCATGTCAACAAATTCTGAGATGTCTGCTCCGGCAACAAAGGCGTTTGGCTTTTGCCGTTTACCTTCTTCAGCAGGTAGCGGTTTTGCCCCAGTAATTACTACACATCTAATCTCATCGTCAGATTCAACCAAGGCGCAGAACTCTTTCAGACAATCCATAACTTCTTTGTTGAGGGCATTGAGTTTGTTTGGTCGATTAATAGTAGCCAATGCAATATATCCTTTTATTGATTCATCAGTTACCGGTATTTTTTCCACGGTCAAAACATCGAGTTTGGGTTCGTTCATGATTCGTCCACTGCGAACCACTTCATGATTTATCCTATTATGGATTAATCCAATAATACAAAGAATAGAAGAGATAGGCAACATCATGGGTGAGCAGATTCCATTGGTTAAAGCCATTGACATGGCTAAGAAGTATGGCGATTTTATCGCCTTACATCCACTAAATGTCGAGGTTCATTCAGGAGAGTTTTTTGGAGTGTTCGGTCCAAATGGCGCAGGCAAATCCACATTTATTAAACTCTTAACAGGGCAGCTAAAACCCAGTAAAGGGCAAATCGAAGTTCTGGGAATAAATGCAACAAAATCACCGCAAAAAGTGAAAGCCAACATAGGCATTGTCCCAGAGTCAGAATCACCCCCATCATATCTCACGCCGGTCGAATTTTTGCAGTTTGTCGCCAAACTACGCGACATTGATAATAGCGAAGCCGAGGTTGAATATTGGCTAGATTGGTTTGGTTTGGAAGATAAGCGGAATACAATGTGCAAAGATTTGTCCAAGGGCCAACGGCAGAAAGTTATGCTAGCCTCGGCTTTTATCCACAAGCCAAAATTGCTATTCCTTGATGAACCATTTGCTAATCTAGATCCCATTTATCAGAGGAAATGTCGCCAATGGCTACTTGACCATGTTAGGGCTGGAGGCACAATTTTTCTTTGTTCCCACGTGCTGGAAATGGCTGAGCGAATGTGTAATAGAATGGCTATAATCAATGATGGCAAAGTACTAGCTGCTGGAACTGTGAGAGGGCTAAAAGAGAATCCCAACGAAACTCTAGAGGATGTGTTTATTCGTCTTGTAGGTAAATCAATTGAAGATGTTGAACGAATATTTGACCAAGCCCAGGGTGAGGAGGAGTAGGCATGTCGGGCGCCCACATTTCATCACGAGAGTGGGATGAGCGAGATGATTCAACTGCGTTCTTGACGCTGGGGACCTACACAGGTGGTCAGAAACTTCTCACTCCATTGCGCGGTCTGTCGTCATTCAAAGCAACCTTCCTGGTGATGTTCAAAGAGGAACTGCGCAAAAATATTGAATTCGCCAAAGCAAGACAGATGGTATTGTTTCCATTACTGCTCGCATTGGTAACCATGGTATCAACGATTGGCTTGCAATTTTTAGTAGGTGATTCAGCGGCCCAAACTAGCGATACTGAGGCTAATAGTTTCACATGGCAGGAACTTAGATTTGCGCTTCATTTACCACTCCTTATGTTTAGTTTAGGAATGGGAACTTTCGCATTTATGGGCAGGGATGCATTAGTAAGAAGAACGGCAACTAAGAATCACCTATTAGCCTCGCCAGCACTGCAACCGTTGCCAAACTCGATGGCACATTTTGCTTATTTTGTCAAAGATTTAGTGTTTTACGTGTTACTGATACTAACTCCAATCATTTTAGGTATGGGTCTGGGAAAAGCGCTAGATACTTTTCTTGGCATAACCACTCCTCTTCGATATTCCAGTTTGCCGTGGACTTGGTTTGCCATGGTTGCGACTTTGGCTCAAGGACTAGCAATATCGTTTCTTGCATCAGCATTGTGGATGAGAGGTAGGCCATTTACTACTCTTGGCCCACCAGCAGTAATCTTGTTTGGAGTTATACTTGGTGTCGGTGTTTTTGATGCAGAATTAGTGCTGATTGGGCTACACATTCAAACTAGTAAAAACCTAATTTTGGGGGCGGCTGGTTTTGGTGGATTTTTATTATTGGGCTACCTATCGTCTCTGTTGATAGTCGATGATTTTGACGTGAGTGTTGTTGAAAAGGGTGACCTCTTCAAACCTACATACCGTAAATTGTCATTTCTCGGTAGCGGTGAAATAAGACTAATAGTTGCGAAGGAATTTGTTGACCTATTTCGTTCTGGCTCAATTAAGAAAATGGTAGTATCCTATACAATACCCCTTGCAGTTCTGCTGGGTATGGCTTGGTTAATCGACTTCGCAGAGGCGCCAATACCGATCAATTTACTATCCTATGCACCATTTTTGGGCTTTTTTGGATTTAATTTTTATTCTTGGCTAACCATTCTTGATTCACCAGAATTCATGAACGGATTACCAGTTAGAGTACCCCAACTGATTAGGGCTAAGGTCTTGGTATACTTCTTGATAACCTCATGGATATCGCTGGCCTTTATCGTGTTGATGGCATGGCGGTTAGATGAGTGGGCATCTCTGCCAACTAGTATAGTGGTAATGTTTGCCAATTCAATTTACATCGTCGCACTCACTGCCTTTTTGATGGGCTTGCGGCCGAACAAAGCCATTTTTGATGCCTCGATTATGGTATGGTTTTGGGTCGGAACCGTATTGCCTTTACTTGGCCTGTTCTTGTTATCCTTTACTCAGGGCGATGTTTCCCTATATGGCAACTGGTGGGAGCGAGCTTCGCAGGACGGACTAGCAGCGACTGCTGGAATGTATGATGAAACCATGGTCAGGCAAGGCTATGTTGGCATGCTGGCGATATCCGGTTTCCTTTTGTTTGCTTCAGCGGTGTTGTGGAAACTAATGGATAGGCGTTGGGGAAGCGCTGAATTTAGTAATTAATGCACTATGGGTTGAAAAACATTCATAATGAATAATAGTTACTTTATTGTGTCATTCACTGCTGGATGCATCATGGGCCATGCGGTAGCAGTGTGCGGAATGCCCGGTTCGGGCAAAGGCGAATTTGCCAAGATTATTGCGCGCTGCGGAATACCGGTTCGATCGATGGGAGATATGATTCGTGCAGAGGTTAAATCGCGCCGCTTAACCGAGAGCCCAGCAATTTATGGCGAAGTGGCAGCAGATCTTAGGGCTAACTTTGGTGAGGATGTTTTAGCGGTAAGGCTCGCCGATGAGGTCACTCAATTAATGAAAGAACACGATATAGTTTTGATTGATGGCATGCGTGGAACAGCAGAGTATGAAATATTCAAACAAAGATGGTCTCCGAATTTCTCAAGCATAGCAATCATCGCCGATAAAGAGGTGCGATTTCACCGAATACAAGCAAGGGGTAGGTCAGAGGATGGCGACTGGGAACAGTTCCAGATAAGGGAAGCAAGAGAAGCGGGTTGGGGATTACAGACACTGATTGAAACTGCAGAATACAAATTAAGCAATGAATCCAGCCTCGAAGACTTAGTTAAAGCGACTAATAATTGGTTGGTTGAGTTCAGACAATATGGGCTATGAGACATCATATTTGGTCATAGTGTGGCCATATTTTACCTTGGTTTCACCGAAGTGTTATAGTTATCCAATGCTTGTCATCAATTGCATCGGCTGGGGGATATGGTTTGGCTAGGAAGCGGGGGAAGCGCGGAGATTCGAGAAAACGGCAGCGCGCTCAGCAAAGAGCCCAGTATGACGAACTTGACAAATATCCAGTAATGCCGCCACATGCGTTTGCCAGAATCGTTCGTGACAAAGCGACCCTCAACATAATTTATCAAATAATCGAACCACCTATGACCAAAAAAGAAGAGCAGTATCGCGAAGAGATAATGGATATTTTTATTCGGTCACTAACAGCTAACATTGACGAAATCGATGCTAATCCTGAAGCCTACCTCAGAACCGGTATGGATAAAGTGATAAAATCGTACGGAATGAAAATAAACAAAAAATCCAAATCAAAAATTTTCTATTACCTGAGAAGAGATTTGATTGGTTATGGTGACATGGATGTTTTGATGAATGATGCTAATGTTGAAGACATTTCGTGTGATGGTACCAATGTCCCTATTTTCGCTTATCACCGCAAGTTCGAATCGGTAGAAACGACATGTGTTTGGAAAACCGATGATGAATTAGAATCATACGTCATCAAGCTAGCACAACGGTGTGGAAAACACATTTCAGTTGCCGATCCTTTGTTAGATGCCACACTGATGGACGGTTCGAGAATCGTCATGAAATTAGGTCATGAAGTATCGACAAGAGGCTCGTCATTCTGTATCAGGAGATTTAAGGACGACCCGTTTTCTCCAGCGGATATTATTGCTTTCAGAACCATGTCGTCGCTTATGGTTTCTTACCTCTGGATTGCCTTCCAAAATGAAGTTCCAATGCTGTTTGTTGGTGGAACCGCATCTGGTAAAACAACGACTTTGAACGCAATGTGTATCTTTATTCCTTGGCAAATGAAAATCGTGTCGATAGAATCGACAAGAGAAGTAAACATACCTCAACCAAACTGGGTGCCTGGGCTGACTAGGCAAGGTTTTGGTGGCGAATCAACAGAGGGCGTCATAGGTGAGTTCGAACTGTTGAAAGCAGCTCTGAGAGAGCGGCCAGAATATATTATCGTGGGTGAAATTCGTGGTGCTGAAGCCTATGTTCTGTTCCAAGCAATGGCAACAGGGCATTGTGCTTACTCTACAGTTCACGCAGACTCAGTGCCATCATTGGTTCATCGTCTTGAGAACAAACCAATCGATATACCTCGTGTGCTGTTGCCGGCATTAGAAGCATGCTCGATTCAAATACAAACCAGAATCAATGGTAAGCGTGTCAGAAGAACGAAGCAATTAGTAGAAATTGTTGGTATAGACCCAAATTCCTTGGAGGTCATCACCAATGAGGTATTCCGCTGGGATGTGACGTCAGACGATTTTATTTTCAGCGGCAAGTCATATGTTCTTGAGAAAATCATGGTCAAATTAAATTATTCGCAGGATGACATGCGAAGAGAACTAAGAACACGTAAGCGGATACTTGAGTGGATGGTCCTAAACGATATAAGAAAGGCTGATCAAGTTTCTCAGATTGTTACAGAATATTATGTACGTCCTAATGAAATTCTAGCTCGCGTCGATGGACTACGTTGAGGGAGGAGACTCGAATGGAACTTACCGCATGGCAAAGATTCTGCAATAGAATTTTAGGCAGATTGCTGAAGAAACGGGCACGAAAAGATGCAACACTCTCAGAAAATCTGGTAAAAGGTTCTATGGGCATTATGCCAGAGGTCTATCTGTCTACGGTAATTTTTACTTCGATCGCAATCGCCTTGGTATGCTGGGGAATAATCGGTATCTTTTACTTGCCCGAAGTTGGAGTGATTGCATTCTGGGAAAGCCTACAAGACCCTGCGACAATAAATCCCTGCCTCGACTGGGAATATTGGGAACCAGAATTAGTTGACAAATCTAAGCCAGGCAATGGGTGCCCAGAATATGCGACAAG
>DALZ01000030.1 GCA_002496955.1 Euryarchaeota archaeon UBA128
ATTGCTGCTGCAAGTAAAAATGTAGAATTGCCTGATTTAGTAGAAGTCACAAAACTAGAGGCTCGCAACCAAGCATATGACCGAGACATGGAGGGTCGCTCGCAGAAGATAGATAACGCACTGGACAAGATGCTAACGAGCCCGGAACGGCAGAAATCTCGTCAAACTTTCCTAGATTTTAAGCAAAATACGCGATTTGATAATGCTAGTTTTCCAAGAAAAGTCAAACAGAAAGCGTTCATGACCCACTCAAAAATTACCTCAGAAACCGTGGTTCACTCAGGGACTAATATTGTAGATGGAGGGGATTCAAAACGTCGAATCAGAGAATCTGCATCCAGATCACAGAACACAGTAGATGTTGACAAAAATTATCAAAAATGGTCCACTGAATATGGCAAAGGACCAAAGGTAAGTGAATCAGAATTGGAGGAACATTTCAGTGGAGGTGGCGATTGATGGTTTCACGTAGAAACCAGTTGTTATCTGCAATCAACAGTGCTAAAGGTGTAGTGACGCAAACTGCGCCGTCAGATTCCTCGAAAGCAATGCGCAGTAATGCAGATGCCCAAGTCGCCAAATCCAAACTTTCACGCTTGATTGGCAAAAACCTAGTGCATAAACCTAGAAAATCACTATTAACGAGGGTTGGGGTTCCGAACCGGCCCACATTCGACATCATCGCTGATGGTATTTTAGGCTCACAATCGATAGAATATCAACCCAAATTATCCGTTCAGAAACCTTCCAGTGAAGTAACCAATATAGTCTCAGAGCGTATCAAGAACTTAAGGGAAAGAACATTGAATAAAATTTCAAGCAATTCAGATATTTCTGGCGACGGGTTTTTTGGATTTGAGTCTGATGGTACACCAGTTTGGAGTAGTGTTGTAACGGGTGCAAGGAAAATTGAAAACAAGGAGTATGAACAAAATAAGCCACAATCACCCTACCATCATTCAACTCAGATTCCAATAAAGTTCGATTGGCCAAAGAGATTAGCACCTAGTACACATAATACTTTCAAAAACTATTACGTCGTTGCTGAGAATAAAAGAGCGACCCAACTCGCCCAACAAGTTATCGATTTTACGGGGCAAAAACTCAATCCGATTGTATTTGTTGGAGACTCTGGAACCGGTAAATCACACCTTCTGAATGCTATCGGTCAAGCAATTTTACTACACAGTGATGTAGCACCACTCTTTGTTCGTAAAGATGAGTTGCCGCACATACTAACCCAGCAGCAAACGTGGACAGATGTATTCACTCAAACCTCAGTGATACTAATCGACGATATCGACGCATCTCTCCACGATGATAATATCGCCAATAAATTAGGGGCAATGCTCGAAGCAGCAATAAATATGAATGTTCATGTTGTTGTTAGTGCAAAATCTCTTCCAACTGAATGGCCAGCATCGAGGTTGTGGGATTTGTTGAGAAGCGGGGTTAAGACAATACTGACTCCTGTTGGTGCCGGTAGTCTCATGCGCTACGCTCGTAACTTAGCCATCAACAAAAGTATTGCATTGACTGATGATCAACTTGCATTGATTGTTACCTCTGGAACACTTGGGTGGCGGGCTACGAAAAACGCCATTGAGAAGATTGAGTTGGCAGTAGATAGTGGCGAAACATTACTAGATTCTACGGATGTCTATAATTTGTTAAATGATATCCAAACCGATGTTGACGTATCAACTTTGGATGTAAGCAGTGAACGGGTTGAGGATATTGCAAATAGGTTGATTTCAGACGTAATAGATGTTGTTTACAGTGACCAAGAATTTGGCGGGATTGAGTTTAATACCGATTTGCCAACATTATCCGATGATTATCAACCACCCGAATTAGACTTGTCTAAATTTTCTGATTCGTCAATCAATTATGTTGAATCGCAAATTAACACAACACTACAAAATCTTACCCCAGAGGCACCTTCGGTAATTGATGTAAATGACCGAGACAAGCACCTTGTTGCTAAAATGAATAGAATAATTGAGCGAGATCATGCAATAGCTGCAGATATACTCACAGACTTAGATATGGGCATAGATATGAAGTTCAAAGAGTCAGATGATGTTGTGAGAACTGAAACTAATTTACTAGTTAACTTGGAGTCAGAATTGCTAAACCTTGCTGAGCGAACGTCAAGTGCGTCAATTGAAGATTTGATCGGTATTGCAGATGAACTTAGGGATGTCGAGCAGAGACTGGTAGCCATCGACTCTGAGCGTGCTGATTTGCCTGAATTTGTTGATGACGATGTGGAATCTGAACTGGATAGTTATGTCCCATCAAATGATTGGAACCTAGATGGTTCTGTAATATCCGTCGAAGAGTTGATTGATGAGGAATCAATTTTGACGCCGATAGACAAAACATTACAACCTCATCCCGAAGGTGCTATTGCAATGTCTGAATTGAACCCAGTCGGCATAATACTAGACGGTGAGGAAGAATGAGATACCCCTGGTGGACTAATGGAGTAAAATTCTCTTGCCAAACAGGATGTGGCAAATGCTGCGATGAACCAGGTGGTATAGTGTATTTGTCTAGACATGATGCTAGACGTATCTCAGCCAGTCTGTCGATGCCAGTTGAGGATTGGCTAGCACGAGATTGTGAACAGACACTAGATGGTAGATATATACTCAAGAGTCGCCAATCAGATGGCATATGTATCTACTTGAGTGAGCAAAAAACGTGTAATATTTACCTGCACAGACCCCAACAATGTGCAGCTTTCCCTTGGTGGGCTGAAAATCTTGCAACAGAGCGAGCATGGAATCAAACAAAACTAGAATGCCCGGGTTTAACGGCTGAAGATGCAATCTTAATTGATGGAAATACAATCAAAATACATGTATTAGCAGACCGGCAATCGACCAAAGGATTTCGCGAATGGTGAACCTAAATTTCCGGTCTTACTGGATTGCTACACCAATAAATAGGCCGCCTTTATACCGTAGTGATAACTCCGCTTGTTAGGTGGGGTTGTTGACGAACGAAGAAGTGCTTTGTGAAGTAACAGAAAATCACCTTAATACCGGATTGAGAGGCATTCCCGTTGGAACTTGTAAAACCTCTTTTGTTACTCCGGGAGAAGGAGTTCATTACTGTGGTTATCCGATAAGGGAACTTGTTGACTTTTCCCCCGAGGATATCATTTACCTGCTGTTCCATAAGGAGTTGCCTAGTTCAGAGCAATCAACGAATTTCAGAGCGGATTTGAGTGCGCGCGCAACATTACCAGATGGAGTCGAAGAGGTTTTCAAAACCTTACCCAGACAAGGCCACCCAATGGACTGGCTATCGATTGGAATTCATACTCTTGGTATGTATGAGACTACGGAAGACTGGTTGGATGATACCCTCAACCTGATAGCTCGAATGCCTAGATTGATGGGTCTAATTTATCGCTACCGCGAAGGTAGAATTTCAAACATACCGGAAGATAATGTCAATGGTTCTCTAGTGGAACGATTTGTTGATACTCTGGACTTGCCTGACGTTGACAGAGAAAAAATGGTTAGAGTTATCTCAACTTACTTAGTTTTGCACATGGACCACGGTGGTGGTAATTTGTCGACTTTTACCGGCAAATCAATCGCGTCAGGAAAGGCAACAGTTTACTCAGCAATTGCTGGGGCGATGAATGCACTTTCCGGACCATTGCATGGTAGGGC
>DALZ01000104.1 GCA_002496955.1 Euryarchaeota archaeon UBA128
ATTAATTCAACTGGAACTATACTCGATACTACTGCGTATGAGGCTGTTATTTGCGTCAAGGAAAACCTCGCATATGAGGATACCATTGATGATGAACGATTTTCTGATATGTTCAGGTTAGCACAGCAATGGCAGTCAAAAGAAGTCAAATTAAACATAAATAATCCAGAAATGCGTCCGAGAGTTTTACCAAATCAAGATATTCAAGTTGCGATTAAATGGCCTAATATTGCTACAAAAATGATTGAGTCTTTCATGGTGGCAACCAATGCAGCAGTAGGTAACATGCTGGGCAGAGCTGGTGCACCACTACCATGGCGCTGTCACGCGCCACCCGATTCAACTGAAATCATTGAATTAAATGCGAAATTAGCAGCCCTGAAAGTAAATATCGTTCTACCAATGCCGTCGTTCAAAACTCAAAGTCAATCAGATTCGGATGAATTATCTGACCTGCTAGGTGCATGGGCAAATACGACTATTGAGCCAATCATGGAATCTGGTGAGGCAAAGTCTGATTTAACTGAAATCGCACCCTACCTCGCCAATGTTTTAGACCCTGATGCTCGCCAAGATATTCTGGATTCTTTAGCCATTGCCCAAGCAAAAGCGTCAAATCTCGACAACAAAACCCGCCGGATTGTCGATCAAGGACTATTTCAACTCATGCAGAGAGCGAATTATACCGCCCAAAATCTCGGTCATTTTGGGCTCAACCTAGACGCCTATGCACACTTCACAAGCCCGATAAGAAGGTATCCAGACCTCATGGCCCACCGGCAGATGAAAGCTATGATAAGAGGCTTAGACTGGATACATGACGCTGATGAAACCGCAGAGATCGCCGAACACTGTAGTAACAATTCAGTGATTGCGAAGTATATCGAATGGGAATTGGTTGCTAATGCATACCACATCCATCTGCTAAGAGGTGGTGAGGTAGATTCGGTTTCTGAGGATGGCTATCCGCCAATAATCGATAAATCTTGGCCAGCAAGAATCGTTGGACTGAGGACGCCTTGGGTCTTTCTGGACCTCAACGATGACGGAGCCATTCAAGGAAGAATGCATTTGCGACAAATGAATGCCAAAGAAAGGCTCAACATTGACGAATATGGGCTTGAGGTAAGCACAGCGGAACCTGGACGAAATGGCGATTTCCGCGTGATTGCTAGGTTGGGCGAAAAGTATCCATGTAGGTTAAGAGGCATCGATATTTGGAGTGGTTCGTTAGACCTTGCTCCTAGATAATTACGGCGTGGAAATTAAGACGGATTGTGATACAGATGAGCAGCGAATTACTGAAACTCGATGTTGATGGCATGAGTTGTGCTGCCTGCGTTTCGGCCGTCGAACGAATTGTCAACAAGAGCGATGTCGTCAGCGCAGTTGCGGTCAATTTACCGTTACGCTCAGCAAATATTCAGTTAAATCGGCCGGCTAATGATGAGATAATCCAACAGCTGATTAGGGCGATAAACAAAGGCGGCTTCTCAGCAAGTCGACATGATGATGATGATGCATCATTGCGCATGCGAATGCAAAACCAGGTTGCGTTTGACAGGCAACGAGCAGTATTGGCACTTATCCTCTCGCTGCCAACAATTTACCTAACTATGTTCGCCAAAGACATGGGGGCATTTGCCGGATTTGACGCCCGGTTATTGGGGGCTTTACTAATGACAATGCCCGTCTACTTCTGGTCGGGATGGCCATTTCATGTTAATGCCTGGAAGGCTCTTCGCCGAGGTGTGGCAAATATGGATGTGCTTATTCACATAGGTACTACCGTAGCCTTTTTCTGGTCCGTAGCTGTCACGCTTGCAGACAGATTTACCAATATGCCTGACATATTTACCCAAGCAGAACACGTTTTCTTCGATGGAGTTATCTTCATTATCGGCTTTGTCCTACTTGGCAATTACCTCGAAGCCTCGGCAAAACTCAGGGCAACTGATGCGATTCATTCGCTGATGAAACTTCAACCCAAAGAAGCGAGATTAGTGATTGAGGATGATTACACAGAGATGCGTCCCTCGATAATCATAAAGCCTCAATCGCTGATCAAAGTACTGACTGGTGAAACCATCCCAATCGACGGTGTTCTCGAAGACTGCCAAGCAAGTATCGATGAATCCACCATGACTGGAGAGGCATACCCAATAAGAAAGCAAGCGGGAGAGGAAGTCTTTGCAGGAACGATTGTTTTGGACGGAACAGTGTTCATCCGAACCTCCAAACCTGCTGATAACTCGCTCATTTCTAATATCATCAAACTTGTTGAAGATGCACAGACCGGTAAGGCGCCAATACAACGCTTAGTGGATAAAATTTCAGCCATCTTCGTCCCAACCATCGTGTTGCTGGCACTGGTTGGTGGAATCTTTTGGGCCGCAATCGGGCATTCATGGATCGATAACCCAATGAATTCCGGATTTGAGTTGGCTTTGATGGTTATAATCTCAACATTGGTCATCGCCTGCCCATGCGCGCTTGGTTTAGCAACCCCAATCGCGCTTGTTGTCGGCACTGGAGTTGGTGCTAAGCATGGCCTGCTCATCAAGGGCATTGACGCCTTAGAATCTGTTCACAAGACCGATATCATGGTCGTTGACAAAACCGGCACAGTGACATTGGGTAAGCCTAGAGTCAGTCACATCGAAATCATTGATTGCGAGGTCAAGGAACTATTGTGTATTGCTGCGGCACTTGAACAAGAGTCAACTCATCCATTATCTGCAGCAATCATAAAATCATGGTCAAATGTAACCGATGAGAGTTATTCAATCAATGACATCAGAACCATACCTGGAATGGGGATGGTTGGCGAATATGATGGTAGTGTCGCAGCTGCAGGTAATCAAGAACTGATGGCAGATGTGGGGGCGTTATTTACGCAAGACATCGAAGATAGAATTCTTCGTTCAACCAGTAAAGGCGTTTCCGTTGTCTTCGTGGCTCTTGGCCAGCGGCTATTGGGTTGGTTTGAATTCAGTGACCTAATTCGCGATACTTCTCCGCTTGCCGTCAAACGAGCCAAACAAATCGGTCTTGAAGTTGTCATGCTAACTGGTGACAATGCTAATTCAGCAAACACAATTGCCGAGCAAGTTGGAATCAAGCGGGTGATTGCCAACGTCAAGCCCGAACAAAAAGCCGATCAAATTAGAGCCTTGCAAGCGGAAGGTCGTAAAGTGATTATGGTTGGGGATGGCATCAATGATGCTGCGGCTCTGAGCATAGCAGATGTTGGTATTGCAATGGGTGCAGGCTCTGACATTGCGCTTGATGCTGCCGATTTTGTATTGATACGCAATGACCTAATCGACGCTGTTTCGTCTGTCGAGTTAGGTTATGCCACCATGCGCAGAATTAGAGGTAATTTATTATGGGCTTTTGCCTACAATATGTTAGGAATCCCGCTTGCGCTGGGCATACTGCTACCTTTTACGGGTTTCTTGCTACCGCCATCTTTTGCCGCCGCCGCAATGGCGCTATCATCGGTTAGCGTGGTGACTAATTCTCTTATCCTACGCTGGTGGCAGCCAGTAGCCTCGTGAATCATCAAGCAGTACAAAGTGATTAAAACCAAGACTTCAAGGTTAATTTATGAGCGAGAAAATCCACAAGTTGTCGATTTTTGGGATGACCTGCGGCTGTTGTACTGCAAGAGTAATGCGCGTTTTGCAATCAAACCCAGAGGTTATCGATGCAGAATTATCATTTGAGAAGGATTATGGCGTTATCAAGACCACAGATAAATTGACTACTGACAACGTAATTGTGATGGTTAACGAGGCTGGATTTATCGCCTCTGGATAAGCGTTTAATTGAAATGATAGGGAATACGCCCGAATACTGCGCGGGGGTCGCCCAGCTTGGTCAACGGCGGTGGGTTTAGGTCCCATTCCTTATCGGTTCGCAGGTTCGAATCCTGCCCCCCGCATCCTAGTCAGAAACGCTATGCTGAAAGTATGATTTTTTGTGTAAG
>DALZ01000005.1:0-3809 GCA_002496955.1 Euryarchaeota archaeon UBA128
GGTGGATTCGAAATCCACTGTCGTAAGACGCGGGGGTTCAAATCCCTCTCTCGGCGCTTTACATGTAGAATGCGTCGTGATTTTGCGTCAATTCAGACACTAAATCGGATGGGTTTTTGGGTGAAATCTGTTTCAATTTTTCAAGTAATTTGTTTGATGCGTCTTCAGGAATTGCTAAATTCAATTCAAACCATTTGTCTAACGACATCAATAGATTTTGTGAGGCAATAATATCACCGCTAGAACCAATTGTGGTGGCAATAGCACATGCCGAACTAATGCCATAGACTGGTCCTAGGGAAGACATCAATGCTGCCATTCCGATCGCCCCAGAGCTAGGCTCATCTCGCCTAACGTTGGCTCCCATTGCCTCTAAATCAACCCGATAAGCACTACTACTTGGCACAATAAAAATCTCTTTTGTTGCAGCATCATCGACCATTCCTGCCAGCACAATTAATTGTTGGACATCATTTTTACTTAACATGCTCATTAACTCGCGAGCCATCAAGCCTTGGTTGTTTGGTTCAAGCGGTTGTGAGGTTCCGGTGATGGTTAAAATGTGAGAGTCAGTTCCAGTGGCAATAGCTCTGACCGATAGGTGAGGTGGTGACAGTAAACCGTCATCGTCAAGGGTTGCTAATGGTGGTAGTGAGGTATGATGTAGTCTTGCTAATTCCGTTGCATCATTTGCAGAATTCAAAGCATCGATTGCAGATTTTCCGACATTACCCACGCCAGGAAGTGAGAATAGACATATTTTAGCCCCCAACATGTCATTGTGGCCATTGCGCCATTCTATTAGCAAACTCATGTGAGGAATATCAATCAATAAGCAGTATAATGTTTGACATTCCACATAACAAAAAAGTGCGGTTTTATGTATTATCTACCCTAACCATCATTCCTCTTCATTGAGGGTTCTTCTGGTTGATACGATATCTGGTAATTCCGGTAAAGAAGCTAACCACTCTTCAGATTCAACATTATACATTTTGCGGCGAATGTTGGCTCTCTGGTCTTCAGGAGACCACTTCAATGGTGCAGCAGCGTTTATTGTTTCATTGCATTGTGGGCACTCTCGTTGCAATGTCCAGACTTGGCATTTTTTACAGTGCTGCAATAACTGCCTTGCCATGTTAGTGCGTGCTGGTTGTCATTTATGATTAAGTCGGTGTTAATCTCTAAAACTGGCGGCTTGACCACCATTCTCTTCCATGGTATGCACTATGCTGTTGGTTACTTCAATCCAGAGGTCTTCAGCAGTCTTGAAGTCAGGGGCTTTCAATACAATTCGATATTCAGGAGCGCCATCATAGAAACACATTACGGATATTTCATCTTTTTCAGATGAGTATTGCTCTGCAGATATCAATGCGTTTTTAATTATGTCAACACCATTGTTTGCATTTATGGATAGATTTAGACTACCCTTTATTTCGACAAATGGCGGAATGATATTTTCAATGGCAATATCGATAAATTCACTAATCCAGTCACCTTCAAATCCAGCATCAACAATCGAAGATTCATTCATTGCTGCTTCTTCAAAAGAAGTATATAGGGTGCCAAAGGCAGAAACTAAGTCTTCACCGATTGAATCTCTTTCATCGACACTCCAGCCCACTTTTTCACCCAATACTTTTAGCAACTGAATAGATCTTTGTTCATTCTTCCATTCCTGAAGTCTGTCTCTTCGTCTTTCCTCAGATACAGATTTCAGCGATAACTCTAGTGAAGATCCATCTTTTTTCGTCCGCATAACTTTGCAAATTAAGCGCTGGCCATCCCTAACGAATGTTCTGATATTTTTTACCCAACCACTCGCAATTTCTCCAATAAAGATGAATCCCTCCAGTCCGGGATACTCATCAAAGTCGACATAAACTCCGTTTTGTTTGACATTTTTAACAGTCACAACCACGAGTTCTCCTTCTTCAGGAGTGCTGATTTGGTCGTTCATGGAGGCTCAGCCTCCTTATTCCATTGTTTCGACCATTTTACAGCCGACAAGTTTTGCCTTTCCACCGGATGGTGAAGTGAGCGTTGCGCCACAAATTGTGCAGGAGATTATGGTTGTAGCCCTTGAGAATATGATTGATTCTGAACCGCAGTCTTTGCATGATACATTTATGAAATTCCCGGACATTTATTCACCTCACTTGTCGACTAACTCAAACTTTTTTGCTCTTTGACAAGGTGCGTAGTGAGCTTTCCCAGTCTCAGTGCATCTAAATAGAATGTTAACTCGTTTTGTTGGCTTTTCTCTACCGTCTGGTTTTGGACGAGGAAACCCGCGATATCCTGCCATAACTTTGCGGAATCGCCTTTGTCCCCACTTAAGTTCTGACGCTCGCTTTTTCTTTACGCGTTCGACGGTGTGCATGGTGTGCTTGCCGGCGGCAGGGCTGTAACGCTTGATTTGACGAGGCATCTTTACCATGTTACCACCTTGAGCATGCGTGCCACTAAGGTCGGGTATTTAGAAACTCCGACTGTATTTCTTCCTAAAAACAACGGACTGAATGTTAGTTTTTAGGGATGAAGTAATTAATCTGCTTCATCTGCAAATAACATGGATGAAATATTTGAGGCAGCCTTATTGTTTTGGCTACCTTTCGCTTTCATTCCTTTAGGCTTCTGGATTTCCCAACTAAAATCAAGTAAATTATTCAATAATTTTGGGTATTCGTTGATTATTGTGGGATTAATCTTTGTTCTCAGTAGTCCATGGACAGTTCCTGAATCCCCGTCTAGTGCTGTCGGCCAACTACTCGGATTTATTGCGGGACCAACGATACTTGTTTTGCATGGGTTATACAAAATCGCCTATTCCGGTAACGTTCCTGTTGGGAAATTAACCAAGCGCGATAAGAATTTTGGCTTTGTATCGTTGTTTGTTGGAATTACTTGGCTAAATCTCATGCACTGGTGGGGTATAACTCCTTCAATGGATAATTCGGTAAATCGATATTGGTTGGTGTTTCTGCCTAACCTGTTATTGTCATTAACCTGCTTCTGTTTGGCAATAGGTATAGGCTTGTTGGCTTTTGGCGACTCTAGAGCAAGGGAATCAAGATATCTGTTTGCCATGGCTAGCGCATCATTCATATTTTTACTCTGTGCTATGAATCTGGACTCAATAAATCTAACCGCTATCGAATTCAGAGAATATGTGTGGTTATCAGTTGCTGATTTATTGGGTATTTTTATTGGTGCAGTTTTGGCAATAATGTCGTTCGCATCGGTAATTTTTGTCTACGAGAAAAATCTTCCAAAACCAGTATCTATTGAACCACCAACAAGTGATGAATTAGCCGTAGTTTCTCGTGTAATTAAGAACAACTTAGGAGATGAAAACTCATGATCAGTGAAAATAAACCATCTATCAAAGTTGTTTTAATTGGTGCGATCTTGCCAGTTTTTTCGATTGTTGCAATCGACTATACTCTTAACGGAGGAATTCCAAATTTTGGTATGGCCGAGATCAATCCAAGAATCGCCAACTCGGCTTTAACATCATTTATTTTAGTCTCAATCTTCTTGCTTGGAAACATGTTTTTCTACGGAGAATCTCGAAACCGACCTATGGCGCCAATTTATGGCATGATTATCGCTGTAGTGGTTGGTATACTAGCTGCAATTTTCTTCATCAATCAAGGGCCTATGCTGCTAGAAGGTAATGGCTCAGTTAGAGCTCAATTGGTCTACAACACAGCTCATACTATCGTGTCAATCATTGCGTTAGCTTTCTCCGCATTGGTAACGCTTGGAATATTGTTTTCCGCGATGACGCACTCATCGCCAAG
>DALZ01000005.1:4194-4711 GCA_002496955.1 Euryarchaeota archaeon UBA128
GGATTGGTAGGTGGCCAAAATACTGAGGTGAGTATATGTCAAAGGGAACACCGTCTATGGGCCGCCGCCAGAAGACTACACACATAAGGTGTAGGCGATGCGGAAGAAATGCTTACCACAAACAGAAATCTGTTTGCGCTGCATGTGGATATGGAGCGACCGCAAAGATGCGTAAGTTTAGTTGGTCCAAGAAAACACACCGGCCAAAAGCCTGAAATTAATTCCTATTTTGTGATTTATTCAAGCAAACAATCATTTGCTAATTGACCTGTGGTGTTGATGTGTGTGGCATAATTGGGGTGGTTGGCCGACAAGGGCACCACGTTAACCAACTAATTTACGATGGGCTAACGGTTCTACAACACCGCGGTCAAGATGCGGCAGGTATACTTACTGAATTTGACGGCCAATTCAGGTTAAGAAAATCTACTGGATTGGTACCCAACATATTTTACACGCGACACATGCAAAGGTTACAGGGTCATATTGGGATTGGCCATGTTAGATATCCAACTGC
>DALZ01000005.1:5091-21755 GCA_002496955.1 Euryarchaeota archaeon UBA128
TCAATTGCGCACAATGGTAACCTTACTAACGCAGCAGAGTTAAGACAGATATTACGAGATAAACACCTTAGGCACATGAATACTAAAAGTGATTCAGAAATACTCCTCAACATACTTGCTGTCGAACTAGCCAAGTATTCCTCCGATTTATCAATCGGCGGTGAACCACATTTAGACATCGAAACGGTGTTCAAGGCAATATCTGCGTTAAACGATTATGTCAGAGGTGGTTATGCGTGCGTTTCAATGATTTCCGGATATGGGTTGTTAGCGTTTCGTGACCCCCACGGTATCAGGCCGTTAATATTCGGTAAACGCGAATCTGAAAACGGAACCGAGTGGATTGTCGGTAGCGAATCGGTCGCAATAACGGCACTCGGGTTTGAAATTGAGCGAGACATCAAACCAGGCGAGGCGATTTTTATTTCGTCATCTGGTCATCTATTTTCTAGAATTTGTGCAGAACAAACAAGTTTGAATCCGTGTATTTTCGAGTATGTGTATTTTGCTAGGCCTGATTCAGTAATTGACGGAATATCAGTATATCAAGCGAGATTAAACCAAGGTAAAACCTTAGCAGAGCGAATACTAAATGAGTGGCCAGATCATGATATCGATGCAGTCATACCAATTCCTGACTCTGGACGCATTGCAGCATTACAGATGGCAAATTCGCTCGGTGTTCCTTATCGGGAGGGGTTTGTAAAAAATCGTTATGTTGGAAGAACTTTCATTATGCCAGGGCAAGCTTTGCGGGAAAAATCTGTCAGGCGTAAATTGAACACTATTGAAAACGAATTTAGGGGAAAAAATGTCCTATTAGTCGACGATTCAATCGTCAGGGGTACTACAAGTAAGCAGATAGTTGAGATGGCAAGGGAATCAGGGGCTGCGAAGGTATACTTTGCTTCTGCGGCACCTCCAGTGAGGTATCCTAATGTCTATGGCATTGACATGCCAGCTACTACTGAATTTGTGGCGAATGGAAGGACTGTTGATGAGATAAATGAACATATAAAATCGGACAGACTATTTTACCAATCGTTAGAAGATCTCGAGAAATCTGCAATGTCAATAGTCGAAGCCGAGATTAACTTTGATTCCAGTTGCTTTGATGGTGAATATGTTACGGGAGATATAACTGAGGAATATCTAAACAGGTTACATGAACAACGTAATGATAGTGCGAAATTATCGGCCAATGATGACGACCAAATTCTCGACATACACAATGACACAAATTGAAATCTTTGATGCTTATTTGTTACAGGTAGACAAATCACATAATAGTGAAGTTAATCATGCGCAATCAGTTGGTGGTAACATGCTTACTCATGAGGTCAGTATAACCTGCAGGCCTCAGTCAACTGTGACAAACCTAACAGTTACTCAAGACGGCGATACATTAGTTTGGTCGGAAAACAATGGTTCAGTAAATTTTGTATCCGATAAACAAAAGCCAGTCAAGATATCTATAGAAAGCAATATTCAAAGTCTTATTAGCCTAGATGGTCATATAATTGTTGGTGATGACGAGTTTGGAGTTCGCTGTTTTGATAAATACGGTAATACGGTTTGGGAATGCCAAATACCTGGAGGAATTTCATTTTTGGTAAACTGTACAAAATTCATTGCACTGGCTGATAATTTAGGTCGATTGCGTTTAGTCACACATGACGGGAAATTAAACACAAAGAAATTTGATTATACCTCGATTATAAATCTTAAACCATACCTTGATGATGTTATAGTAGTCCAAGAGGGCGGGATAGTATCCTTATTTGATGGTGAACAAGAATTGTGGAACAGGCCAAAGCGTGGCGATGTGGGTGAATCAATAACGGGATTAGGCGTGTCTGCCGATGATAAGTTGATTGTTGGAAGGGAAGGATTTGCCTTGGTGCCCGGTGAAGAGGAGGCATTGGAGATTGAGGTTTGGGATGTTAACAATAATCTGTTGGTAATGCGTAAGGAGGTAAAAAATCGATTATTAATTACATCATCAAACAGCAAACAAACCTATCTTGCTTTTGATGATGGTTCGATAAATCGATTAATTAGCTCTGATAATCAATTCTATGAGTTGTCTGATTCACTACATAATTGTGAGTTCCCCGTAAAAACGCTAATTGTAACAGATGATTGTATAATTGCCGGCTCTTGGTTTTATTTGCACGGAATCACAAGTCGGGGTGAAAAGTGGATGGTAGAACACCAAGGCATCGTACAGTTTACTGCTTATTCAAGTATGACAAATATGCTATATTTTGCCGGCGATGATCAAAATGATTATACTGAAATCGAGCCTATTGGTAAAATAAATCTCCACTCAGGATTGGTCGACAGGGACAAATCAGAACTGACTACTTGGTTTGAGGTATCAGAGGTAACCGAAACACTGAGTACTGAGGATATCTACTCAATCGATGAGAAACTATCCTCGATTATTGAGGCAGACATGCAATCCGCACATGAATTTGGTGATGAGGACATTACAAGTCTATTGTCTGCACTTGAGGAGCAACCGATAAATCACTTAGATGACAATAAACAATCAGATCTGTCTGAGAATAATTTAATCGGAGAGTTACTTGAAGAGTTCTCAGTTGAAGACCGACCCATTGCTGACGCTGGCGAGGATAACACATTTGAATGCGGTGAAAAGTCACATTCAATTGTTGTTTTAGATAGTATCAACACAAAAGGGGACAAGAGCAAAATTGTTAGTTACTCGTGGATTAATGATTCAGGCAGAGAAATATCCAATCTTCCTAAGTTTCGGGCAAAATTATCTCGTGGCAAACATCGTTTTGAATTGAGAATAATCGACAACGATGGGAATTCTACGTCAGATACTGTATATATTGAAGTGATATGAATGCGTTCCGAAGATTTCTGGGTTGAATCATTTGTTGTTGGTCCCTTAGCAATGCGGTGTTCTGTGGTAACTGACTTGTCAACTGGTGATACGGTCATCATAGATGGCGGCGCGGAAACTGAAAGAATAATTTCATGGATTAATGACTTTGCTGGACAAGGCCCCAATATGTCTAACGGACCGGTGAACTCAGACCAACTCTTAGAATATGGGGTATCAAGGAATGTAATTGCTTTGGTGAATACCCATGCTCACTTTGACCATTCGGGTGAAGTGCCGTTATTACTTGAAGAGTATAATGTTAGTTGGTACTTACATGACGATGATACATACTTACAGAGCCAGGTCCAGAATTCTGCAAGAAGATACGGTATAGAGTTACCCAAACCGGCTATTGCTGATAAGCAATTATATGATGGGATGGAATTGAAAATAGGTTCTTTGCTGTTCCAAGTTTTCCATACTCCCGGACATTCACTGGGAAGTTGCTGTCTGTTAATTGAAATCGACGACGGTCCAAACCATCTAATCTCTGGAGATGTTATTTTCGCCGGTTCAATTGGACGGACAGACTTGCCAAACTCTGGTGGCGATTTTGGTCTTCTGGCAAAATCGATATTCACTAGGTTATGGCCGTTAGAGGATGACACAATTGTTCATCCTGGTCACGGTCCAATGACAACGATCGGCTTGGAAAAATCAAACAATCCATTTGTCGGAGTCCACAGCCAAGCGTTTGCTGACTTTCATTGATTAACCTAGTAAACTTGCAAGTGAGTTGCTAAGCACTGGTAAGGCATCTTCCCAAGAGGCAACAATACCATAATCGGCATGTTGGAAAATAGGTGCTTCAGCGTCTTTGTTAATCGCTACAATATATTTTGAAGAACGCATTCCAGCGAGATGCTGTATGGCCCCTGATATGCCTACGGCGATGTAGAGGTTAGGATTGACAGTTTTACCAGTTTGACCAACTTGCATTGAGTGGGGTATTTCTTCCCAGGTGTCGACAGCAGCACGCGATGCACCCACTGCTGCTCCTAGCTTATCCGCAATTTCTTCCAAATGACTGAAATTTGCTGGGGTGCCCATACCTCGCCCTCCAGAAACGATGATATTTGCTTCTGAAACATCCAACCTCTCGGATGCTCGCTGAACCATCTCTTGGAGAGCGGTGGCTAAATTACCCGTGGTGTCAAGAACTTGCACATCACAATTTCCGGAATTCTCGGCTGGTCGAAAGATATTTGCTCTGATAGTCACCACGGCATCACCATTCAGAGAGACATTTTGGATTGCTTTACCTGAGTATATTGGGGTTGATAATGTTCCATTTTGGATTCCTGTTACGTCTTGAATTACAGAAACAGATCGTCTGGCGGCCAACCTAGCTGCCAGGTCTTTTGACTGGGCTGAGGCCGATGTGATTACTATGCCGCTAGGGGAAGCAGAATCCAAAGCTTCAGCCCATGCAGCAGCATCATAGGTTTCAAAAACGCTTGATTTTGCGGCAATTACTTTTGTTATTCCAGTAATACTTCCAGCATCATTTGCAACGGAGGATTCCGTACACGGAACCACTAGTGTGCAGTTGCTGCCAAGCATGCCAGCAGCAGTTACTAGTTCATTTGTTGTAGCATTTATTTTTCCTTTAGATAGTTCTGCGATTACAATAGTGTCTGTCATTTTTTCACCTCAAATTACGTTTGCCTCATCCCTAAGTAGTTGAGCGACTGTTTGTGCTGATTGTGCACCTTCGTATTTCTTGCCTGCTGGTTTTGCCGGTGGCATAACTTCAGAGACTATTGTAATGGTTGGAGAAGGTGGACTAACAGACTTTACATCTACTTGGGCCCTTTTCGCCATCATGATTCCTTTAACATTGGATTTCCGGACCTTGATTGACCCTTTATCACAACTTACCACTGCAGGGAGGCTGAGACTAGCAATCGCATCACCGCCCTCGGCTGGAGATGTGACCATCAGACCTTCACCAAATTTTATTTCTGTAGCATTTGATATCGAGCCCCAACCTAATCTCTCAGCAATTCCAGGGCCGGTCGAGCCAGCGCCTGTATCTGCGGCTGATTTCCCACAGTATACCACATCGTATCCGCCAGATTTTATTTCATCGGCTAAGACAGATTGTAGTCCATTTGAATCCATGTAACCATCGTAGTCAAGTCTGACAATATTGTCAACCCCCAGTGCTTTTACACCCTTCAATACTTTATCTGCTCCGTCATTACCAACAGTAATTGCAGTCACCGTACCACCTTCCGATTCTTTATGTTGCAGTGCGTTTTCAACAGCGAATTCATCGTATGGGCTGATTTCCATTTTGACGCTGGATAAATCCACCCTATCACCGACTATCTGTATTTTCGAATTTGTATCAGGAACCTGTTTTACGAGCACTGCAATATTTACCATGTTATCACCAGCATTGTTACCAACAGAATTCAATTCATGAACATTTTCCTTTTAGGATATATTGATTTAGGTCGTAATCAGCCTATTTTCTGTTGATTATGTCGGTTACCTCATCAAGTAATTTAGGGTTTGATGAGAAATGCTTTGCCACCGTTTCCAAACCTTTTGAAATTCCATCAGCAACACCAAATTTAGCATCCAATGGATGTAACGTTCCATCCATTACTGCGGCTCTGAAGTCATCAAGATTAGTCCACGTGGAGGGTTTTCCAAATTTTGGATTTGGAGTAACAACAACTTCACCGAATTCTGGCAAAATCACATGTTCAATCAATTCGTAAATAGGGGAGTTGGTATCATCTTTATTCAAATACGCGTGTTTTCGCATCTTCTTTCGGAGTTTGTCAGGCTCATCGTGGATTAGTATAGCGCCACCTGGATCTGATTTACTCATTTTATGGTCGAAGCTTTCCATTCTTGCCCCGCTCGACTTCAATGAGGATATTATTGGCGTATGTAGGCATGTTGCTTTTTCCCAGCCATATTTACTCGCAACATCGCGCATAAACATGTGAGCTTTACGCTGATCCATACCACCGATTGCAATGTCGATATTTAATTCGAAGATATCGCTTGCTTGCATTGCAGGATAGAAGAACTTCGACAAATCATGATCAGATGATGCCTCGTCCCTTCCCATAATAGTGAACGTTTTCCTCACCATTGCCAGTGTTGCACCTTTGGAACATCGTAAAACTCTAGCCCAATAATCACCCGAGTCCATAAGTTGTGAGGCATAGTAGAATCTTAATTCGCCCGGACCATCACCCTCGGGGGGGTAATCCAATAATGCCCTGAATGTTTCTTCCATGTATCGAGCAGTTAGTTGAATGTCGGCCATATTGCCATTGAACTTGTCATTAATCCAAGCATGCCAATCCGCTAAGAAAATCAAGACATTGACGTCAGCCTCAAGCATTCTCTTTAGTTGCAGGGACAGCACTTTCCAGCCTATATGGGCTTTCCCAGACGGTTCAAAGCCGACATAACACCTAAGAATTCCGTCACCACCAGCACTTACCCCATCTGCTATACAGTCAATCAAGTAGTCCAAACCAACGGTTTCTTCAACCGAGCCAATGATTTTGTGAACTCTTATGATTTGTTCTTCGGTTAATTCACTAACCCTAGGACAACGCTCTTGATATTGACTTATCATTTCATCAATATCCATGGCATTTCACCTCAAAACAGATCGTTGAGTTTCTTTACCTTTCCTTCTGATGGTGCTTCACCGTTGTCGATCATTGATTCCAATTCAGCAATCATTTCAAGTGCCTTATTTTTGGTTTCGTCAGTAAGTTTGGTGGCCATTTCCATCGACTTGTGAGCCATTTTAATCGCTGATTTTGCTTTTGAGAACTTCTTTGCTTCTTCTTTGGCCTTGTCCCCTCTTTGTTTGGCGTTGTAGCCCGTTGCTTGGTCTAAAAACCCAGACCAGCGTTTTCTTGATTCCATAGCCTGCTGCCTGCCACCTTCTGCGGCTAGGAAATCATTTAATTCATCGCCTTTGAGTTGTTCCACATCAACAACTAGTTTACCGTCCTTGTCGAAATTACCGGTTACTTTGGTGAGTATTCCATAAGAAGCAGTAAACTCACCGTCTGAATTGGCATTGACATCGTCAAAGTACTGTGTTGCAAGTTTAGCTAGCCCCGCATTTCCTCCAATTTGTTTTACAAGGCCACGCTTCACTGAAAATTTCTCCATGGACGGGCCAAAACACCATTGAACATAAGGCTCACCGTCAAAATTAGAAAATAGAAATCTTTAGATTGAACACTTTATGGGTGATTTGTGCGAGTCAACTACCTAATACCAATGTCATTAGTATTGATCATATTACTTCCAACCGTTATTGCTGAAAACATAGAAGTCGACCTCAGTTTAGAACCATCTATTGCCGACTATGATGTTGGAATCATCAACGCGGCTATGTCCCCGGATGAAAACACTGTTCTGGTCTCTGGGCAGGATGGCTATATACATCTTATATCTGCTAGAAACCCAGGGGATCGTTCCCAAGATGTTGAGCTAAACAGTGCCAGAGACAATGATCTGAGAGATATAGCATGGCATCCAAGGGGTGAAACAGCATTAATTGCGGGAGATTTTGGAACGGCATTGCGTTACGAAAAAGTCGATCATAGTGTTACAATAGTAAACGGAACAGGCGCAATACTGGGAAGAGATATGAGTGCTGTTGAATGGCGTAGTGCTGGCGATTATGCATATTTTGCTAGCAAGGATGGCTCTGTATGGCGATTTTCTGAGGGTACCGGATTTATGCACTTGGGTAATGATGTCAATTCCGAAATAACAAGTATATCTTGCCACATTAATTACGACATTTGCGTAGTTTCGACGCTCTCAAGTGGCTTGGGAGTAATAGGCCCCACACACAATATTTCATGGATAAGTGGGACAAAAACTGATACGTGGATTGATGTGGATTGTCCCGATGCCCAATTGAATGAGTGTGTTGCCTTCGGCAGTGGTCTTAGAATGATTGCAATACAATTAAACATCGTGGATCACACTAAATCTACTGTTGGTAGTATGGTTGAATATCAAACCCTAGACGGTGATTTTATTGCAGCATCACGCGGTTACACAAGCTCTTCGCTGATCTACTTGGCACCCTCGGGAACAGTTAGGTATGATGCGCAAAACGATGTTGCCAAAATTCAGATATCATCATCACAGTTAGCAGACTGGGATTCAGTTGTTGCTGGTAGACAAATTTCTTATGTTTGGGAAACCAGTTTCAACAATGGATATATTCTAACCTCGAACGGTAATATAATTGCTTTTGAACCCCACAAAGTAGAGATTGATAATTCGATGTTAACTACAATAATTCTTGTCGCAGTTTCCATATCCGTCCCCGGTGTCATCCTCGGCCTCATCTACATGAACAGCCCATTTCTGCAAAGAAAATACAACCAGTTGATGAGGAAACGAAAGAAATGAAAAGTCCTCATGTAGTTAGGTTATTGAAGCGCCTATGTTCCCGACTTACTGGGGAGAACGCATGGAGCGATATGAGGGGCTAGATTTTTACGATGTTGAAAGCCTATTAACAGAAGAAGAACTAATGATTAGAGATATGGTCAGAGATTGGGTTGACGAGGAAGTATTACCCAAGATAGAACACGCCTGTGAACAAGGAATTTTCCCCGATGAATGGCGTGTTGCGCTGGGGGAAATGGGAGTTTTGGGAGCCCCACTCAAAGGTTACGGATGCCCAGGTTTATCCTACGTAGCATATGGTCTAATTTGCCAAGAGTTGGAAAGGGGAGATTCTGGTCTACGCTCATTCGCATCCGTTCAAGGATCATTAGCGATGTATCCAATATGGGATTTTGGTTCCGAGGAACAGAAAAACCATTACTTACCAAAACTTGCTTCCGGCGAGATGGTCGGTTGTTTTGGATTAACTGAGCCTGACTACGGATCAAATCCGGGTGATATGATTACCAAGGCCGAAGATATGGGCGATCATTTTTTGCTTAATGGCGCAAAAATGTGGATTACCAACGGAACTATAGCAGATGTAGCGGTCGTCTGGGCCAAACTAGATGGCGTCATCAAGGGCTTCATTGTCGAGAAAGGCGATGAGGGTTTTACTGCTCCGGAGATGAAGGGCAAACACTCACTAAAAGCCTCAGTAACTAGCGAGTTGGTGTTCCAAGACTGTAAAATTCCCAAGGACCGTATTCTACCCGGTGTCAAAGGTTTGCGAGGACCATTTTCTTGCCTTAACAACGCCAGGTATGGTATATCATGGGGTGCATTGGGCGCAGCCATGGCTTGCTTCCACAGCGCTAAAACATATGCACTTTCAAGAATTCAGTTTGATGTCCCAATTGCCTCATATCAACTTGTCCAGAACAAATTAGCATGGATGCTGCGAGAGATTACCAAGGGGCAATTACTAGCATACCACTTAGGTAGAAAGAAAGACGACGGGACATGGTTTAATGAGCAAATTTCACTTGCCAAGATGAACAATGTGGATATTGCGCTGGAGATTGCCAGAACAGCCAGAGATATTCACGGTGCGAATGGAATCCTTGACGAATATCCAGTAATGCGTCACATGGCCAATCTAGAGTCAGTTAAGACCTATGAGGGGACACACGATATCCACAATCTCATTCTTGGCAGGTATATCACCGGGATACAAGCCTTTACGCGAACACAGTAATCAAACGGACGGCAGTATACCAATTCTTGCTAAGCCATTCCACACAGGGTCCAAGATTCTCGGTAGCATTCGATGCCTGATGTAGACCGCTGCAGCCAAACTCATTTTCTGTAGTTTATTCAATTTCACTCGCTTTGTGAACACATCGCCTTGTTCCTTTTCGATTTGCCGTAGTATTTTGTCATAAAACGCAATCATTGCTGCTGGAGAGTATCTTGTTCTTCTTGGTAACAACGGTAATAATTGCCTTGCTTCATCTAGGTAGGTTCTTGCTCGTCTGGCGTAATGATAACAATATGGTTCCCAAGTTTTGTTTAGCACTACTTTACCGTCAAGTTCAGATTCTAGGATACCATTCTTTTCCAATTCATCTAATGGAAGGTAAACCCGATCTCGTTCAATATCTTCACCGACATCTCTCAAGACGTTCGTCAATTGCATGAAGATACCCCAAGATTCTGCATACTTCTTGGCTAGTGGGTCGTTATATCCGTAGATTTCAATGCACATTAGTCCGACTACCGAAGCTACTCGGTAGCAATAATCGTAGAGTTCGTCAAAAGTCCTATATCGATTGTTGTAGAGGTCATCCTCCATTCCAGAGATAAGGTCATCGAAAACATTCCTAGCAATTCCATACCTTTCTACGGTGTCCTTTAATGCAAGGAATACCGGGTCCGTTGAGTAAACATCAGTGTAACAAGTGGAGAGTTTCTTTCTAAAGAAAAATAATTGAGTTATCTTATTGAGATATGATTCCTCATCTAAGATAGTTCCGCGGTTTTGTAGTGCCTCCAACTGTTCTCTGTATGCTACTGCTTCTGGGTCGGTTTGACCAATACTACCGGGAAATCTGTCAGCCCAATCACCATCTGCAATGTCATCAGCTCTTCGACAAAATGCATACACTGCACACATAGCTAGCCTCTGTTCATCTGGGAGATACTTGAATGAATGGTAAAAATTACCAGCTTCTTGGATGGTTAATTTTTCGCAATACTGGTATGCTAATTTGAGTAGTTCTTGCGGTGGTTGTTCAGACCATATCGGTGCATCAAGGTTTTGGAATGGGTCTACCAATTCGTTCTTATCTGCTATACCGATTAATGCAACACCCTCCCTCAATGCTTCCATTGCTGTAACACTAACGGCTTTTACGGCATCTCTAGCGAGAACTACACCAGCTCTAAGGCGATCGAGAGTAGTCATTTTCGGGACTTCTTCATCGGATTCTCTAGACTTGGCGTTTCCCTGTAAGGGGAATAACAGGTCCAAAGGCTTCCGGCGTTCCAACATCCCTATCGTAGTGCTGTATGAGTTCTCCTTTTTCATTGCTTTGCAAACAAGCGTCGATGATTAAAGCGTCTAACTTTGTTGTAATTATCTCTATAATATTGGTATATACATTAAGTAAATATTTACTGACATGTAAAAATTTATTATTTTAATTTGTCCTTATTTTTCTCTAAGAGCCTCTTTACGCCGCCTGGAATTAACAATGCTAATAGTAATTTTCTCGCATAGGACTTTATCTCATCGCGTGTAACTTTTATTCTGTCTGCGGAGTCTAGTATGTTTCCCTCTCTCAGTAGTGTTACCGTGCGTTGACCAATCAGCACTGGCAACATGCAAGATGCCTTGAGCCTAAATTGAGTTTCTGGAATCATTTTGATATAATCAACTGCTTCACTCAAATGTTCATTGGTCATGTCTAGGTAACGATCATACAGCGGTCTGAACCTATCTATGTTAGTTGGGTCAAGTAAATCCTCCGGCTTAAGATTGAACGCATTCAATTCTTGCTCTGGAATGTAGCACCTACCAAATCGCAAATCTTCAGGTATGTCCCTCAAAATGTTAATCATTTGCAGTGCTTTCCCGAATCGTATGCCTTTTTCAAAAAATACATCTTGTTTGTTACCGTCCATTTTTATTAAATGCGCAAGTGTCATTTTTGTCCAGAACACACCAACACAACCTGCCACTCTAAATGTGTAATCATCCATTTCATTATCATCATTGAGTGAAGAGATACGACCTCCTTCTTTTGCTGGACCGAATCTTTCGAGATCAAGAATCTGTCCGCTGACAATGGTTTCTAAACAATCAAGCATTCTTTTTCTGTCCGCCTCATCATATTCTTGTAGTGCTGCTATTATGGGTTGTACATTTTGTAACAATTCGGCCTCATTTGGATTATCTTGAATATTGGCTAGTTCGGTAAATTCTGGCAAATCGGGATTTCTGCCTTGTGCGACATTATTGTAATTATTTATGAACTCAAGCAAGACTTTTGTTTCTCCGTGTTTTGAATCAGCAATTGTGTCGGCAACTCGAGCAAGTAGATACAACAAACCAATTTGTCCTCTAACTTTTTTGGGCAAATATTTCAGTGTTGGATAAAATGACCTTGATGTCTTTTTCAGTAACTCATCGATATCCTCGTTTATGAGAACTGGCACTTAATCCACCCGATTTAGCCAATCAGTAATTGTTTTTGACCCTATGGTTGTAAAATTTTGATTACCAATCATGGTGTCCATGGAAAAATGGTCAAGGTCATTATTGCCAATTAACCAGCCATCTTGGTAGCAGAATCAATAGTAAGGCTTTATTGGGAATTAACCCACCGTTAGATTGAGGGGATGAAATGCTATGCGACTCATGCAGTGAAGAGATTCCCGCTGATAGCATATTTTGCCCTGAGTGCGGTTCTCGCCAAGACCTTTCTAGGGCAGGAGGATTTAGTGCCCAGAACTCAGTTGGTTTATCTGGTCAAGAAGTAGCAGGTGGGCGCAACTTTGGAGTTGTCTCCGGTGAGGCAATAAGACAGCAAAGGGAAATGTCGGTTTCAGATCCTAACGCAATTTCGCCTGAACTGATGAGGCAAATTGCTCAAAGCATGCAAAATCAGCAAAACATACCACCAACTGGGAATTTCCCGCCGCAGGGGTATCAAAATATGGGGGGGCAGCAGCCCAACATTAACCAACAACCTCCATTAAACAACTTAGGAGGATTACCACCGACTAATATTCAAAACCTAACACAACCGGGACAATCTGCATCGCCGACCGATGAAATGGTTAACAGACTGGCTGAAGCAGAAAGAGCAATGAAGAGTGAGAGGCGTAATCAATGGCTAAACATGAATCAAGCGTCTGCATCTAACGTACTTTCCAACCTGGGAGCAGATCTCCCTGCACATCTGAGAAACGAAACTAACGCAGCGCAAGAAATCCTGTCGGGTGCCCTCGGTGGTCAAAAGGATGCACCCAGCGATGCGTTGTTACGAAGAATGTGTGAAGTAGCTGTAAGGAGAGTAGCTAGAAAAAGAGGCGTTGCAGTTGAGACACCCCAAGCAAAACTCCAAGATGAAATACTTACTGTAAATATAACCTACATTGATGACGGACGTGTTTTAGATACTCCTGAGGAACTCAACCATGCTTTTGAGCATGCGATTCAAACAGAGATAGCACTGAAAGGTTTCGATTTTGTTGCAGAGATTAATCTGTATCGCTCAAAGGATGGCGAAATTGAAAATCTTGCTGATGAGGAAGAGGAAATGTTCGCCTGTGAAATTTGTGATGGGCTCGTTAAAGAAAGCGATTCAAAATGTCCACACTGTGGTGCCTTGTTTGAAGACGAAGACGAGGAACCGGAGGAAACTTCACGTGGCCCTCCAAGAGGTGGCCCTCCAAGAGGGCCACCGAGAGGCCCCTCAAGAGGAGGTCCGCCCGGAGGTCCAGCCCGAGGCGGACCCCCAAAGGGTCCATCACGCAATGGTCCACCTGGCGGTCCATCGCGAAGTCCTCCGAACAAACCAAGTCGCAGCCCACCATCCGGTGGTCCTCCAAAAGGTCCTACTCGTAGCCCACCATCCGGTGGTCCTCCAAAAGGTCCGAGTCGCAGCCCGCCATCCGGTGGGCCAAAAGGCGGTCCTCCAAAAGGACCAAAACGAGGTCCTCCAAAGTAAGTGAGTGATGATATTGGCGAATAATGTCCTGCCTGAATTTGGTGCTATTGGATTCAGTGGCAGATTAAGGCCATCACAAATTGCTGCGGTTTCAGTTATCGAACCTCAATTAGATGTTCAAGGAAAACATCTGCATATAGTTGCTCCACCAGGTTCTGGAAAAACCGTCTTGGGACTTTATGTTTGGGCCAACTTGGTCAGGAAACCAACCTTGGTTCTGTCACCTAATTCTGCAATTCAAGCACAGTGGGCAGCAAGAACAGATTTGTTCGATTTAGATGGTAAAGATGAATTCATTACTACTGATCCCAAAAAACCAGGGTTACTTACCTCACTAACATACCAGTCAATTACCATGCCAAAAAGGGGTGGCGAAGAATTAAATGAAGCAGCTATTGAACTTTGGATAGAGAATCTAATATCTAACGAAGAGGCGATAGATGAAGAAAATGCATTAGGTTGGATAGAAGACCTAAAAACAAAAAATAATGCTTATTACGAAGATAGACTTTCGGTCTATAGAAAGAAGGTTAGGGACGAATTTTCCAAACATGGAAATGCATTATGGACTTTGAGTGAATCGGCAAAAAATAATCTCCAACGCTTGAAAGAAATTGGTATCGGGATGATAATTCTTGACGAATGCCATCACTTACTACATCATTGGGGTAGGGTTCTCACGGAAGTGAGAGAATATTTTGATAATCCGATTGTCTTAGGTTTAACAGCAACCCCACCAGATTTTCAACATTATGAAGAAGAAGATGGTAAAAGGTATCAGGAATTTTTCGGTGAAATCGATTATGAGGTCCCAGTTCCAGCCTTGGTCAGGGATTCGAATCTTGCTCCATACCAAGATTTGGCATTTTTTGTCCGGCCATCTCAAAACGAGCTAAGTTATGTTGCTAAAGTGGATGAAGAGTTTCAAGCACTACTTGCTGAGTTGTTTCAAGAGCAAGATTATCCAAATGCCACACTACCAATAGATCAATGGGTATTCAATGCGCTTGAGGAAAGGAAATCACCGGGCGGGAAGCAGGAAACATGGGAACAGTTTAGCAAAAGAAGTGGCGAGTTTGCCAATGCAGGTAGAGCCTTTTTGTTAAATACAATCGGTAGCATACCGAAAGGAATTCCTCATCCTCCCGACCATTTAATAAACTCATACCAGAATAAATTGGCTGTATTGCGGCCTGTTTTGGACCGTTATGTTAGGCACGGATTACGCAGAAGCGAGTCAGAATTAGATCACGACAAAGCAGAATTAGTTACCCAGCGTTTGAGAATGTTAGGTACTCAAATTACGGAGACCGGAATTAGGCCTTGTGCCTCTCCAGTGGGTAGAATTATGGCTTATGCATCCTCAAAGGTACGAGCAATTTCAACAATCTTAGCCTCAGAGATGCAAGCATTAGGGGGGGATATTCGAGCGGTGGTGATTACAGATTTTGAAAAAACCTCGGCGACAACATTAGTCGAAGGGGTAATGGACGATGAAGCTGGCGGAGCAGTTGCTGCCTTTAGACAAGCCGTTCAGTGCGAAAATGTAGATATTCTCAATCCTATTTTAATGACTGGTAGCACAGTATTGGTTGACGACGACCTCGCAGATGAATTTTTAGCTGCCGCCAATAGCTGGGTTGCAGAAAGAAACCTTGCAATCACATTGGTTGATGAAATTAGGGGAGATTATCATGAAATTGTTGGCAGAGGCAAGGATTGGATTCCTCGATATTATTCCTTAATGATAACAGAATTCTTTCAACAAGGAATCACAAAATGTCTTATTGGGACTAGAGGCTTGTTAGGGGAAGGTTGGGATGCGTCGAGAATTAATGTATTGATAGACTTGACAACAGTTACAACAAGCATGAGCATCAATCAACTTAGAGGTCGATCAATTAGATTGGATAAACAGTGGCCTGAGAAGGTTGCTAACAATTGGGATGTTGTTTGTTTAGCAGAGGAGTTTACCAATGGATTTTCAGATTATGAGCGGTTTAAGAAAAAACACAAGCAATTGTATGGAGTTTGTGATGACGGGGCCATTGAGAAAGGTGTGGGACACGTCCATGCAGCATTTACCGAAGCAGAACCGGAAGGCGTTAGTGAAGGAATGTCAGCGTTTAATGAAGATATGCTTAGAAGAAGCAAAAGTAGAACTCATGTCAGACAATTATGGGGTATTGGTCAGCCTTTCAATGCGAAACCAAAATCAGCGATTGAAGCAAAATTGAGCGTTGGCGCTGGAGGTGGTTTTTCGTTTGGTAAAGAAAAAACACCGTGGACCGATGAATCAATTGTCAAGGCCATTTCACTTTCAATCGTTAACAGTTTGATTCATCTTGGAATGATTTCAAGAAGTTGTCAGCCCGATGGCGGCAATCGTGGAGGTGGTTGGGTGCGCTTACATCTTGAGAATGCCACAGAAGAAGAAAGCGCAGTTTTCGCTGATTGTTTGGAGGAGGTTCTCGGTCCGATCGAAAAGCCTAGGTATGTGATTTCACGTTCTTCTAAATTCATCACAGAAACTTGGTTATCAAAAATTATGCCAGAAGTGATTGCTAAATTTTTCCGACCTGTCAAGGAACGTTTAGTGATGTACCACACAGTACCTAAAATACTTGCAGCATCGAAAGAGAAGGCAGAGATTTTCCAACGTTACTGGAATCATTTTGTTAGCCCATCTGAATTATTTTATGCTAGGAGTAAAGAAGGGAAGATGAGGGTTGAACTTATTAAATCATCAGCAATGATTCCCAAAAATTCAATTCATAAAAAAGAGATTTTTCTATGAGCATGTCTTACACATTATGCTGGTGCCGGTTTCACAATCAGCACAAAATCTACCACGGCACTGAAAGCATCGGAAATCGAAAGCAGAAACTGGTTTTGAGCAATTAGGGTCTGCACAAATTTCATTTGACTTAGCCTCATTTTTTGCCACGCCTTCAGAGACATTATCCCAGAAGTTAGCACTTAATTTCTTAGATTTATTTTGACGACTTGGACTAACTTCTGAAACTTGGGATGGACTTTGCATA
This sequence comes from Euryarchaeota archaeon UBA128, assembly GCA_002496955.1. GTDB lineage: Archaea > Thermoplasmatota > Poseidoniia > Poseidoniales > Poseidoniaceae > MGIIa-L1. The sequence continues at coordinate 21,696 of DALZ01000005.1, forward strand.
CTCAATCCTAGTGTTGTCATGACAAATTGATTTTGGAAAAACGGCTTTGCAGCTTTTTCC
>DALZ01000114.1 GCA_002496955.1 Euryarchaeota archaeon UBA128
TGTTACTGCCCCGTCACTAGCCAAATAGAGCGAGCATGGGAATCTTGTGAAGCGAACAACTTACATGTCGAGTGGGCTGGTGAACTAATGGAACGTCAATGGGGGCGAGCCTCAAAAGGCGGCATCAGACCGGTAAATGGCCCATTTGGCCACACGGCATTTTTACTCGTAGCGCAAAAACGCTGATCAGAACTTTTGATTTTCTACAACCCTAATCTTCTTCTCACACTGAGGGCAATTAAATTTGAAAGGAGGAGTAGAACCACGAGGAACGCCAAGTTTGGCATCACAGAATGGACAAATAACCTTGTTGTCCGGGGTCATGCGACACTCATTGGCTTTGAGTTTGTGTGCTTTGACCGTCTTTTCCTTCTTGGGTTTCTTTTCTGCCTTCGCTGCCTCAACCTGATTTGCCACTTCCTCAACTGTAGCCGATATTGGTGCTGCTCTTCGGCGCTTTCTAAGAATATTCATCAAAATTAGCAACACTACGACAAGGGCCCATCCGCCAATTATTGCATTGACACTCTGCTGCTCATCTAGTTCAACTCCGAGTGGAAGTTCAACACCGTTTGGCGGCAATTCCGGGCCATCAATGATAACGGATAATTGATTTTCAGATTCCTGATAGTAAGTAGTAGAGTCAACAGTTATGTTGGCGTTCAGAGTTAACTCTGCGGCTTCAGATTCGCTCACCTTGGAGTTAATTTCCAACACGAATAATGTGGATTGTCCATTAGCCAAATTAAACGAACTATCCGGCAATTCCATGCCCTGTGGCTTAATTATGCAATCGAACAACGAGGAATCGTTACCTCCTATGAAAATTGAACCAGAGATTGGGGTGTTAGCTAGGTTACGAACCTCGATAGTCGTTATTGAACCACCCGAAGAGGCCATTGACAGTGATTCATCGGCAAAGGATAATTCGATAATTGCACCATTAGCCCAATTGGATTCGATAGTGAAATCCTGAAGTGATTCGAGGACGTATTCACTTCTTGCGTTGCTTCTGACTCTAAACAGAATATCATCTGATCCGGCATTTGCATTTTCATCAATAGTGCAGGTCCATGAGAATGTCTGCGGAGTGGCAGGAGGTAGCGAAAATATTTCAGACAAATCACAGCCTTCGTTAACAATGGTTAGCGTGAATTGATCTTCACCCGTTCCGGTATTAGACACGGATACTTCGCCACTGATGGTTTCTCCAGGTTTAGCGCTATCGTCGCTGGCCACAATAGTAATTTCAGCGCCGACCTCAATCGGCTTTATCTTGAAACCTTTAGCGCCAGAAACAGTGTCGTCATTGGATGAAGTCACCACAATGTTGACATCGCAGCCATTAGTTGGTGCACCGACTGATAATTCTCTAATGCTTATGGTAACCACCTGAGTTGATGAAGGTGCCAGATTAACCGAAGTAGTTGAAAGAACTGTATCAAACCATGTTGATGCGTTGTTGTTATCGTCGAAATTTAATGAAACAAAGAATGTGTCGGAGGCTGAGCCAAGATTCGTGACTTCAAAAGTATAAGTTACTGCAGAAATTGGCCCAGCTATAACACTAGATTTGGCAGAGGTTACATTTACCTTTACGCTGTCAGCAACTTGTAACTCTAAGGACAAAGATTCTGCATAATCAGCATCTGAATATGTTACTACAATCGGATAGGAGCCAGACTGTGCTGATGAAATCATACTGACACTCATACTAACAGTGAATGTGGCTCCAGAGTTCAATGCCACCTGTGTATCTGAAAAGGTTACTTCGGCTCCTGTTGGCAGACCAGAAACTGACGCAGTTAAGTCCAAATCCATGGTTCCCGTATTACTGAGACTCACATCCACATCCACTGATTCTCCCGGCTTAGTCGATATACGTCCGTCCAATGGTCCATCAATGGAAAAGTCAGCAACTGGCTGGACATCAAAATTGACAGTTTCACTACTCGAAATACCGTTGTAAGACACAGTAAAGTCTTGTGAGTAAGCACCAACAAAGCCCTGCATAACGGTTGTGCTTAGACTCCATTGCCCAACAGCATTGGCAGATACATTGACACTGGTCGCACCCACAAGCGAGGTTTCTAATGGCGAATCGTCGCCAACATTGAGGAAGAATTCTACCGTTTCACTACCGTTGTTGTAAATTCGCATAGTGTATTGCTCAAGGTTTTGCGGAACCAGGTTGATAACGCCCTCTGACGGCGAATATAACTCAAATGCAATTAATTCATCAATACCAATCGTGAATATATACTCGTCAGCATCGTATTCGTAAGTTCCATGATGACCCTCACCGTCTAGTGAGATTTCACACTCATCTGCGGCAGTCGCTGATGACTCGACTTCAATTGTAAACTCAACATTTGCTGACGAACCTGGAGACAATCCACTTGTCAAAGCATCAACCAACTGTACTGTACAGGGTCCGCTGACTAAGGCCATATCCCATTGCAATTCAAGTTCAGAATTACCGGTGTTGGTGACAAGAACAGAACTGGTGTGTATTTGACCGGGGATAAAGTCAGATGCCTGATCGAGGAATGAGTAACTGATATCGTTTTCCGGCATTACCTCGATAACGAATGTGTAGTTACTCGACGTATTACCATTAGTTGAGGCTGAAAATAGGTTGAAACCATAAAAGCCCGGAGCAGCATCACTCGGCACCGCAACACGTATTGTTGTTTGATCGCTGGACAACGCAGGGATGTTGCTTATTTCTTGGTCAGCAAATACCAAGTTCCAACCTGCGGGAATGGTTCTGAGATTCCTTTGCATTGATGGACTCGAGGATTGTTGCCAAGGATATTCTATGTGACTTGTTTGATTAAACACAGTATCATCTGCAGCTTGTTGCAGCTGTAATTTTATTTCTGCTGGCAGCGAGATTGTATCAGTACTTGCAACTGAAAAATTGCCAGTCATTGATGCGTAAAGAACGCAAGCAGCTAAGTATGAGCCCTTGTGTGATGGGTGTTTACCATCACCATCATACAAATCATAGAAAATGTTACCAATTGCTTCCGGCTGACCACCGTCATCCTTGACTTGCTCATAGAGATTAGCAAATGCCAAACCCACTGGGGCAATGAAGACATCCCGATTTACCGTTGTCAGGTCATCATGGTAATCTATGTAGCCTTGCTCAAGTCGATTCTGCATCTCTGTGTAGTTGTTGTAAAGAACCGGATTTTCTAGAAGATCTCCCGCCCTGTAACCCCATGTCATCAGCAACATTATTTCAGTGCCCTCATTTTCAACCGCATCAGCGATTAAGTTAGCACTGCTAAGACTACTAACAAAGTCGTTATCAGCCTGCCCAAGCCCCGGAATTTGAGCTTGGTCATGTATAACAACGAAATCCCATGTGTGACTTCCATCACGTAGTGTTGTATTCCACGAGTCACCCGGCGTATTGATTAAA
>DALZ01000082.1:0-15218 GCA_002496955.1 Euryarchaeota archaeon UBA128
GGTAGTTTAATCTCTAGCATGAACTATTGTCGGACTGCCATGGGCAGGCGCTTGTTGAAGACCTGGTTACTAAGGCCATTACACCAGTTAGATGCCATCGAACTAAGGCACAATGCTGTTAGGTCGCTCAAGTCATCATCAAAGAGATTGGATTTGTTGAGACAAAATCTAGTTGGGCTAAGAGACATGGAAAGATTAGCCACACAATTAGCATACAACAGAAGCAACGCTCGGGACTTGCAGGCTACAGCAATGGCGTTAGAAAGAATGCCAGCAATAATGCAGCTTTGCCGTGATGCAAATGACGAATTTCTGCGCCATCTGAGTCAGAATCTCACAGATTTATCAGGTATGGCTGAGGATATCATCCGGACCTTGAGAGAAGATTTGCCCATTGGTTTGAGAGACGGTGGGATTATTCGGAAAGGAATCAACACCGATTTAGACGAACTAAGAGTTGTGTCTACTGAAGGTTATCAATGGTTTAAGGAACTCGAATTAAACCTAAGGAAACAATTAGATATACCCTCTTTGAAAATAAAGAATAATCGGCAAATAGGCTGGTTTATCGAAGTTACAAATTCTCATATTGAGAAGGTTCCTAAGGAATGGATTCGAAAGCAGCAGATGACCAACGGTTCCCGTTACACCACTGAAGCAATCGCCCATAGGGATGATCTACTGATGTCTGCCGATTCAAAAATAAAGCAACTAGAATATCAACTGTTTCAAAATTTACGGGACAAATGCCGATTGAATTCAGTTGCTTTAGCAAACATAGCTGGTAAAATAGCAGCTATTGATGTTCTACAATGCTTTGCTACCGTAGCTCGTAAGCGAAACTGGATTAAACCAACAATGTCTGAAGAAGAAAGCATCTACATAAAACAATCAAGACACCCAGTATTAGAGCAGAGTCATGGCTTTGTGGCAAATGATATCATAATGGATAAGAAGAATCGATTTTTACTAATTACCGGCCCAAACATGGGAGGCAAGTCGACATACTTACGTAGCGCAGCGTTAATTTCGATACTTGCACAATCTGGTAGCTATGTTCCGGCAGAATCCGCAAAGTTGGGCTTAGTCGATCGGATATTTACTCGTGTAGGAGCCAGTGATGACTTGAAAAGAGGGCGCTCTACTTTTATGATGGAGATGATTGAGGTGGCACATATTTTGCGTAAAGCAACCAACAAGTCACTGGTTCTTCTTGACGAGATAGGTAGGGGAACCTCCACTTTTGATGGCTTATCTATCGCTTGGTCTGTTACTGAAGACATATGTAATCGAGTGCAATGTAGGACATTGTTTGCTACTCACTATCATCAACTAGTCGGTCTGGAGAATGACATTGATATTTTGAAAAATATCCATGTTCAGGTATCGCATGTTGATGGAAAATTAAAATTCCTCCACACTATTGCGGATGGCCCTTGCGATGATTCGTATGGTATACAAGTTGCTGCTTTGGCAGGGTTGCCCAGAAGCGTTGTTGAACGAGCATCTGATTTACTTCAATTTCTTGAGAAACAAGCTTACGGAGCAAAGGCAGGAGATGTCGGAGCCCCCTCTGCCAGAGACATAGGGCAAACCAGTTTGATGGGATATTTCGCCGCAGCATCCCTGGCACAAGCGCAAAGTAAGCAAAATCCTACAAAAGAAACTGGGGGAAAACTATCTTCGTTCATTAAAACTCTAGAATTGGATGAAATGTCTCCTAAGGAGGCATTAAACGCACTGTATGAAGCAACATCGCTGCTGGAGGAATAACATGGTCAAGTCGCCCAAAATAAAGCAACTCGATGAAGAAACTATCGGGCATATCGCTGCTGGTGAGGTTGTTGAAAGACCGGCGCAAGTGGTAAAAGAACTGATAGAAAATAGTCTAGATGCGAAGGCCACACAAATCGACATAGTTATTGAAAGAGGTGGTTTTGATTTAATTATCATAACCGACAACGGTATTGGGATTTCACATGACGATATACCCCTTTCAGTGGTGCGACATGCGACCTCAAAATTGACATCTTTTGATGATTTAAATGAAATCTACACCATGGGTTTTCGAGGCGAAGCGTTAGCGAGCATTGCCATGGTTTCTGAATTAATGGTCGCCAGCCGAACACAAGATTCAGATGGCCAGAGTATAGCCGTCAAGTTCGGCAAAAAAGGTGCACCTGTGGCACATGGGATGTCTTTTGGCACTATTATCTCAGTAAAAGATATCTTCAAAAATACGCCAGCGAGGCTCTCCTTTCAACGCAGGCCAGCCACTGAAACAGCGAAAATTGTTGAGGTAATAATATCACATGCAATTGCCAACAACACGGTAGGCTTCAAGCTAGTATCAGATCATAAAACCATATTGAATATCCCAAAATCCGAAACCATTGCCGACCGGCTTTACGATATATTAGGTGGTCAGGCAACTCAATTAGTTGAATTAAAGGTGCCTCAACAAGACGTTAATGTACCGGGAGATGAACAATGGACTGGCTGGATAAGCACACCTGATATAACTAGGGGCAAAGGCGATGATATTTACATACTAATCAATGACAGACCTGTAGCGTCAGGTCCTTTTCACCAAGCAATTAGACGGGGATACAAGACCAGGCTGATGCAGGGCAGACACCCTGTTGCAGTGCTATCTCTCAAACTACCGCCATCAGAGGTCGATGTTAACGTCCATCCAACCAAGCGGGAGGTTCGACTAAAACATTCTTGGAGAGTTTTGGAAAGACTCGAGAGAGCAATTGCTTATTCCCTAGAAAATGTTGCTACAGAACCAGAATCCGATGGTAGTATTATCGGGATAACTTCGGTAAAATTAGATGAAAAACACGTTCAAAATGTATTAGTAAGCAGCATCGCAAATGAGAAAGGACAATTAGGTCAAGACACAAATAACACTCAGCAAAACGAGATACCAGCATGGGCTATTGCAGCATCAACGCAACTAAGTCTGACCGGAAATAAAGCTGATGAAGTAAAAAAAATCGTGAAAGAACGTCCAATATCTCGGTCTGAAACACCACAAGAAACCTTACCAGGTCTAGACAGCAAACCAGTTGCTCCAGCTCTATCGACAGCTGAAAGAGATTTACATCGACACTCGCATAATAGCCGTTCAATATCACCACTTGAAGAAGAAGAATTGCGCGGCGAACAGAATCCTATCGACCTTATGGAACCGCTGGCGCAATTTGCAGACTCATACATCGTTGTGCAATCAAATAACGAGTTGTTACTTATTGATCAACATGCTTTGCATGAAAGAATAAGGTATGAAAGATTGAAAAAATCTGAAAAGCAGTGGGTCGCACAAAGCTTGATTGTGCCGATAGAAGTATTGGCTAATCCAATTCAAAAAGCAATTGCTACTTCCTCTATAGAACAATTACAGTCAATGGGTTTCGATTTTATTATTACAGATACTAGTATTACAATTAAATCACATCCATTATTTATTAGTGGACACGATATTGGCGAGATATTCATTGACTTATTACAAGATTTATCAGAGGATGGAGCTCCTCTTGAGACCTTTGATAAACTAAGAGACCATATTGCGTTCATGAATGCTTGCCGAGGAGCAGTTAAAGCAAATGAAAAATTAACAATCGCCGAAATGAGGCGCCTAATCGAGGATATGAGGAAAATACCTAACCCGTGGGCCTGCGTTCACGGCAGACCAACAGCATTGAGAATAAACATTGATTCTCTAGACCATCACTTTGGAAGGCACGGGTAACTTCATTCTAGCCCCAGGCGCACTAGAAAATTCACGTCTGCTATTGTATGCAGACCTTTCCCAAGTATGCTACCACCAAACTTCGTCATCAATATAACTGCGGTCATGAATATTCGATGATCGTTGTAAGAGTTGATCAATTCATTCGGGATTTTGGGTGTTTGACCACCCTCAATAACCAAACTACTACCTGTAAATGCTAATTCAAGGCCAAAGTGTTCCAATAATTCGATGGTTTTTTCCAACCGGTTACTTTCTTTGTAAACGGTATGAGATATACCAATTATCTCTCCTCCCCCAGATATTGCTATCAAAGCTGAAAGCGGGGTGATTAAATCATTACAATCCGTTAAATCATACACCGAAAAACTGCTTTCATCTATACAAGACAATACTCCTGAGTTCCAATTAATACCTAATTTTTGGGATTCTCTTTGCAAAATTTCGTTGCCTAATACATCACGATGCTTGGGCCAGTTTGATAGCTTAATTTGGCATTTGTGTAACTTACACAGTAGCATAGCAAAGCTTGCCATAGAGGAGTCTCCCGGTACAATGTAAATATCTGGTAACTTCGGCTGCCACATCCCAATTTCGAAATAATCATCAATACGTTTTATATCGCCACCGAAGTCATTACACAATCGCTGTGTGAGTTGATAATGCTTGTTCGATACTGTTTCGCCAACCAGTTTTATTTTTACCGGGCAGGGCAGTAACGCGCTAGCAATCATCCATGAGCTGAGTGGCTGGCTAGATTTGCTACAATCAAGAGATACAGGTCGTTTGTTTATTGCACTTTCATGCCATGGCCCCGATATTACTATCGGTAAATTACTCTGTTCAATCCTCTCGACTGAGATTCCAGAATCGATAAGTGAATTAATTATTGAATCATTCTCTCTAATTGAAAGCGATTCATCACCAGAGATTGACACTTTTTCATTCATTGAAGCAACTAAACCCATCAATATACGCAAAGCAGTACCGGAATTTCCACAATAGATTGGTTTTTGCGGATAAGTAAATCCATTATTGCCTACGCCAACGACTGATAACTTACTTGATGAATCATTTTTTGATTCAATAATTTTGATTCCTAGACAGCGCAGTGCGTCAATCATTGAATACACATCCAGACCTATCGCATCGTGAAAAATTAGTTCTGTGTTCCCATCATTCAAGGACGCTAAGGCTAGTAATCTGATTAGGTGGCTTTTTGATGGCGGTAGTGAGTAGTCAACCGACTCAAAAGATACTTTTGGTACATGGACTACTTCAGAAAAAGTAAGGTCAACCGAATCATTCTGCAAACCCCTCACGTGTATTCGTCTAAGTCATTTAACATGAATGCTTGTAAAACAGTTGAATAACCTCAAAGGCACAGTATCAATTATGCAGGAGGATTCTTATGGAAGGCCTCTGAAGGATTTACGTATCTCAATTACCGATAGGTGTAACTTTCGCTGCAACTATTGTATGCCTCCAGATGAGTTTGGACCTGGTCACAAATTTTTACCAAAAAGCGATATATTGAGTTTTGAGGATATCGTACTATTGGTAAAAGCCATGTTGCCACTCGGCTTAGAGAAAGTAAGGATTACTGGGGGTGAGCCTTTGCTTAGAAAAGACATCACAAATTTGATCGCAATGATTAGACAATGCGGCCCAAAGTTGGATATTGCGCTTACCACCAACGGCAGCCTGCTAGCCAGATTCGCTAGTAAATTAAAACAAGCGGGACTTGATAGAGTTACCGTCAGCCTTGACGGGATTGATGAGCAGATAGTGAAGAGAATCTCAAACTCAAATGTCTCACCGAACGACATAATCTCAGGTATTCAAGCTTCTGCTGACACTGGTTTGAGAGTAAAAGTAAACACTGTAATAATCAAAAATTACAATGAAAATCAAATTATACCAATAACAAGTATTTTTCGCAAAATGAACGTTGTAGTCCGATTTATCGAATATATGGATGTGGGGGGTACTAAGGATTGGGACCCTAGCCAAGTAGTCTTTGGAGATGATATACGCTCGGTTATTGCCTCTAAATTTGGAAAATTACAGGCGGTTGAGGACCAGAAATATGGTCAAGTTGCAAACCGGTGGGCCTTCGATGATGGCTATGAGATTGGATTTATTGAGTCCATCTCAAAACCGTTTTGCAAATCTTGCACACGCGCCCGAATCTCGGCAAACGGCAGGCTTTACACTTGTTTATTTTCAGAGCGTGGCCATGACCTAAAATCAATGATGAATATGGGTGCTGATGAAGAGGATTTGAGAGTTGCTGTGCTCTCTGTTTGGGGCAAAAGAGCGGACCGATATTCGGAAATAAGGAATCAGCGGAAGCAAACCACGAGACCAGTTGAGATGCATTTTATTGGTGGTTAGTCTTCGATTAACACCAGTGTAACATCAAATAAAAGCACACCAGAACTCTGGTCAATCAGTTTCATACTCCAAGTTCCACCTTTGGCACCAATTGCTTCTGAGTCAATGACGAAATAATCTCCTTGGGTTACTGAATAGCCTGCGTCACGGTCATGAAAGGATACATTATTCCCAACCGCACCATAAATCTCTGGGTCGTCAACAAAGCCAGTATGCTTCATAGCGTTCAGATTATTTGTATCGTAAATCTGGAACTCCAACCTAGCAGGATCTAGCGCCTGGTCAAGGCTGGTTATTCTAACAACATGGAACCCATTGGATAGACCTTTGACACTTACAGTTAGGTCTGGCTCGGATTTTTCAACTGAGTTGATAGCGCCTTGTATCATAACGAAAACCATGCTTGAGAGCATGACTGTAATCGCTAATAGCAAAACAGTCGCAATGACTGGGCTTACTGCCTCATCATCCCGCACCAAGTTATTCTCCATGAATTACCTAATACATCATATATCTTGAATTATCCGGCTCATTCGGACATAACAAGCGCAAACAAAACCACATTGAGAGTTTACAGTTTCCTTGTTGTAGCATACTCTGCGACATTCTCAAGCAGTAGTTTAGCATTTGATTCGGGAAACATAGCGAGGTGATTTATCGCCCGTTCAAAATGGTTGTTGATAAGAATTTTCGTATAGTTAAAGCTATCAGATTTTTCAAGCAGAAAGATCAATTCATCAAGTAACTCATCAGCAAAATTGTTGATTATTTCTGCCAGCCGTTCTCTATCCTTGCCATGTGATAAAGTCAACGAGTGGATAAGTGGTAGGGTCATTTTTCCCTCATGGACATCTGTCCCTCGAGGCTTGCCGATTTGATCATCTCCCAGCAGGTCGAGTAGGTCATCAACTAATTGATAGGCGATTCCAATTTCGTTACCAAATTGTTCTAACGCAACGAGTTGCTCTGCTGATGCTTCTGCGACAATCCCCGCACTTCGACAACCGGAGGCGAATGGGCCTGCGGTTTTTCCTTTGACTATATTGATGTAATCTTCTGGCGAGGTTTTTAGGTTCTGAATATGGTCGATTTGAGAGAATTCAGAGACTGCAATGCTTGAACAACAGTTCGCAATGTTGCTGACAATATCTTGGTTGTACTGGCCTCCTAAGGCATAACCCTGAACAAATAACCAATCACCAGCAATAATCGCTTTTGACAATCCCGCAGTCTCATGGATTGTTGGAATTCCCCTACGATGGGTAGCTCCATCATTGATGTCGTCATGTACTAATGTAGCAGTGTGAAGAAATTCAAAAGCCATAGCCAATGGCATAATTTTAGTAAGATCTTTTCCCCCTGCAATCTCATATGACAAACACATCATAATTGGCCTTAAGCGTTTACCACCTGCCAATAAGACCCTACCTGATAATTCAACAACCTCTCCAGAATCTATTCTTGCAGCAATCATTTCCTCGAGAGCCGTATCAATTTGTTGGCGCAGTGAATCTAGTCCCTCTTCCACTGACGGTTGAATCTGCCCCATGATACACCCAGTTGGGGTGCCCTTCTTAACCAATGGTCTACGCCCACAAAGCGTTCGGAGCAATCCGAGCCGAGGTATTTACGATGGAAGGCAAGCCAAAATTAGAGGTCTTGACAACGCCTTCACATTTTGATGGTGTCCGTCCACAGATCGAGAATACTATTGTTAAAAACAGAGACTTCTTTAATTTCAAAATGACTGAAATCCCCCACATGAAAGTCGCTGTCGACAGCTTGAGGAAAGGGACTGCTGACCTTCTAGCAATGAGTATTGAGCAGTGGAAAACACTAGACAACAAAGGCTTACAAATTTCAGCGTTCTTACCAAGACGAGAACCGACATGGGTTCTCGTTGCCGATGATAAGCCAGAATATCTGCCATACCGAGGAAAGATAGTTTGTGAAAATGAACTCATTACGAGACAGTTACTTAGAATGCGCCCTGATTTGGAGGTCGTTACATTGGCCGCTTTCCTGCAAGGCCGACCTGATGAGATTGGCGAGGGTATTATCGAACAAGATGAAGAATTGTTGCTGTTGGAGAAACTACATGTTGATGGTTCGATTGATGGTTATGCCATCCCAAGGGGAAAATTCGGCCAAATTAAATCTCGGGTTAGACGCCACACGCTTGGAATGCAACGTGAAAAGCCGTCACAAGAATTTGAACGTTCAACATTTATTCCTCCACCATTACAAGGTTTTACTGTGCTAGTTTCTCGGGCTGATTTTCCAAAAAAGGTAATTGCTAGATTAAACGATTCAGCAACTGAACTATGTTATGAAATTGAGAATCATATATTTGAATCACTGAATGATAAAATCAAGCATGTGTGTGGGTTATTTGTTGAACAAAAAAAACTGTCAACAATCCTCAAACATTATGTCAAGTTGATCGATGACTCATACGCATTGAAGATTGGCGAAAACTATCTGATTCCGAGTAACAAAAAGAGCCGTGACTCAAGAACTCAGTGGAGCCCATCTAGAAATGTTGCCCAAGGACCTAGAATTTGCATTTACTTTGAAGTGCTGGGCAAGAATAGTGATGTATCTTTTGAAATGGTTCGCATAGAACCAATTTCCGGGAATTCGCTAGACCGTGCGAAAAATGTTTTTATTAAAGAAATCAAGTTCTTAGTTGACTTACTTCAGAGAGACCATGACGAACTTAACCGGCTCATATCTGGGCTGCCTCCAGAGTATCAAGCTGCTAAACAGGGCCTTCTTAAGTTGTAATTTATTCAGATTCTATATTAACAGAATCTCCAACCAATCTATCCAAGCCCTGATTTGATATATAAGTCTCTAAATCAATCAGTTCTGATGGCGTCTGATCATCACATAAGTCGATGATTGATTGGTCAATTTCTCGAGCAATTCTTTCCCAAGTTCCTGCGAACCTCTGCAAATCTGATGCAAACCTCTCAATTGCTTCAACTGCCGACATATTAGGGTGTAGAACTAGGGATATATCCGAGGAAATTTTGTCATTGGCCAATTTGAGCCGATTGATATCTGAAAATAGATCAATCATGGTCTTTTTTAGTTCAGCTAAATTATTGTTTTTGGAAAACTTTCTTTGTGCCTTTTCAACGGCTTTTTTCATGGTACCTATGCCAGCGACCATCGCTTCTCTAGCCTTAGAAGACTCCAAAATGGCTTTTTCTGCTTCTGCCATTCGTTCAAATAGAGCCTCCTCTAATCCGGATAAATTCTTCCTGAAATCGGTTTTTACTGTATCAGTCAAAGAATCTACTAAGGCATTTGTATCTTTAATAGCAGACTTAGAGGATTTGAAACTACGACTCATGGCAATCACCAACGTGCCTCACTATGCGCTGGATGCCAAAGATACAATACCTTTACGGAGGTCAAAAAACAGTTAAAAAACCGGAAAAAAACCACCACAAAATAGCGAAACCACATATACTGCGTTGTACGCATATAGTTACAGGTGGTGTGGTGATGAGCAAGGTGGACCTTCTTTGTGAATTGTATCAAGCACGTTTTGACCGCCTGAAGGAAATTGCCTCGGTAAATAATTTACCAAAGAATGGACCTGTAGAAATTGTTAGAGCTAGACTAATCAAAAGCCTTGTTCTAAGTGACTGGGACCTATCAAAAGAAAGTATCAAGTTAATCAAAAATAAAAGCCTAGGTGAAATACTCGGGGTGTTCGGGTTAAAAAAATCAGGCTCCATTAGAGAGCGGCGACAGAGATTATACCTTCACTTACACGAGGACCCAAAACTATTGACCGCAGAAAACCTAGATACTATGAGCAAACAAGACATACATTCGCTCTGTAAAATCTTGGAATTGCCGCTGACCGGTGATAAACAAACTCTCCTAGTTCGTGTTGCTGGCGTATTAGCCTCTCAGCAGGGCTCCTGGGGAAAAGTCAAAAAATCACTCAAACGTAAAAATGACAATGCCAAATCAAAGATCATAATACCAACTCCAGATGGTGAGGATGGGATAACCAATGCTGAAATCAATGACACTGTCGAGAAGTTTATTGAAGACCACCCTGAAGGTTGGAGTTTCGAAGAAGAATCTGCCCTGAGAAGTAACCTCGCTGATGAAGGGCTTGATATTTCAAGAGTCGATGTAGCAAATTCAATTGACGAAGCACTCAGAACTGGACAATCTGAACCAGAGGTCAGCACGCCAATTCCGATGATGAATCAAACTGCACCAAGCATTGTCAACGATACAGATTTAGACTCACTAGAAAGAGAGGCTGCATTGATTGAAGTTGAAGCCCGCTTACCTGAGATTGAGGCTGCCGCAAGGGATTTCCTGACTGTTAGCTCCACCACAAACAGCGCTGATTTCGAATCCTTTATATCAAGTCTCTCAGGTTACGGCATACCTGTTGACATTATGTCAGTACGTGCTTACTTGAGCGACACAGTAATGAAACTTGAATTTAAGATTGATTCTGAAAAAGATGCAATAAATAGCATGCCCAATTCATGGTCGGAACGTGAAGCAATAAGACAATTTGAAAATTCGAGGAGTTCATTGCGAGACCAATTGTCAAACACCATAGATTTGCACAGTGGGGATTTAGTGAAAGCAAGAATGGCTTTCGAGGAGATTGCTAAATCAATTGGTCTTGATCTCAGAATCCCAAGCATATCGGGTCGTCTTCATGCCCTATTTGACCTCCATGTAGATTTATCACAGGCAGAAGGTCTTCAAGACCCAAATGTTGCGCGTAAAAACAGAGTTTTGAAAATTCTCCACCACGGTTCAGTCCATCTCAGACCAGAGGAAAGAAGAGTTATAGATCGCTTAGAAAGAAACATCACTGCATTTGAACAATTGGTTGAAACAGTTCTGGAAGCATCTGATGATGGCTTTAAGGAATCACAACAAGCACTTGTTATCAGATTTTTAGAGTCTAGAGGATATGATGTAAACACTCCTGAGCTTCGACCAAAAATACTCGCCTCCGCCGGGATTATTGGCGCTGAATTAGGCTTTATATCGCCATCTGAAATACCTAAAATCGCACCAGGAGTAATTGTTTCAGATTCCGAGGTAGATTCCATTATTACCGAATTAAAAAGTTTAGCAGATAGTTTTAGACCAAAGAAAAATGATTCCTCAGAGGAAATAATTTCGCAAGATGAAAATTTGATTGATGCTGGAGATCGTCTTAAGTCAGCCAAAGAGAAAATCGACCACATTGATGATGTGCTGGCAAGATTAAGAGGCTAATTGCTATCTTGTCGCATAAAAATTCTGAATAACTTGTGTTACAGTTTGGATATCTCGTATATCTCTATTGACTAAGTCGTCCAGTATTTTCTGTCGTTGACTGACATGCTTCTCAAATACATCCGGGGTGACACCTGCTGCTTGACAGATTGTTTCTCTTAATTTTGAGGGTATACCAGTTTCCTCAATTCGGTCATTTACCGGATTATATTTCCAAATAACGTTCAAACGCGGTTTATTGCCCTCCATACCTGCAATTTCTGCGACTTCGGTTATTTTTCTTACCGTCTTGCCATTGACGTGGAGCCTTGCTTGGATAATTATCAAATCCAAGCCCGTTAGCATAATTGGCGGCACTAACATTGGAGGATTTATCATTCTAGTCACAGTCTCCTGAGCAGTGTTAGCGTGAAGTGAACCAAACGAACCATCGTGTCCGGTATTCATTGCAGTAAGCAATGTTGCCGCTTCTGGACCTCTAACCTCACCGACGATAATCCTATCTGGACGCATCCTTAAACTCGATTTAAGACAGTCGTTCATGTCTACTTCCGGCGTTCCATCAGGCCTTTCGCGTCTCGTTTCCATCCTTAACCAGTGGTCGTGATAAACTTGCAGCTCAGCAGTATCTTCAACAGTCAAAAGACGTCTGTGCCAAGGTATATACATCCCTAGGCAATTTAGTGTGGTGGTTTTACCTGAGCCTGTGCCTCCGGCAATCACGAAGTTTGCTGGCCGACTATCAAGACCTTCAATCCAAACCCACATCATTGCCGCAAGTCGGGGATTAACGGTTCCGAATTTTATTAAATCAAGCATTGTTAAAGGATCTTCTCTAAATTTACGGATGGTCAATGTTGGTCCATCTGGCGATATGGGTGGTATAGTTCCATTGACCCTTGAACCGTCTGGTAACCGACCATCAAAAATTGGTACTAGCCCTGGGCCGTCACCCAATGGAACATTGGTGAATGAAGCAATATTCTTGGCTATTTGAATACCACTAGTATCCTCAATCCACACATTGGTTCGACACATCCCATGATTCCTATGAGCGACTTTTACGCATTGAGAGCCACCGTTATACATTACTTCTTCAAGATTGTCATCATCAAGTAGAACTGCTAAATCGCCATATGGATTTGGTTCTATCGAGCCATCGACATGGTAAATCGGTGAGGGATGGTTTGGTTCTGTGTATATTGTTACTCTGCCATATTGCTCTAGTATTTTTTCCGACATTGTTTAGCCCCCTATCATTTTCACTGCCCCCAAGTAGAGAAGCATAGAAGTTGACATCCAAAATGGTACCCACCAAAGCATGTCGCGCATTCTACCCATCATCCTTCCCGAGACCAGGGCCCCAACTGCTGATGCAGCAGCAAAAAAGTTGGAGAATGTGTTGTTAAATCCGTTTATCTGATATCCGGAACTTGCAGGTGCAAACAGCCCAACTATGAATGCAATCAACACGGGTAATCCAATACAGACAAACAATACGATTAATATTCCTCGGCCAGCGAGTTCACTTTCTCTTTTGTTCATCAAATCATTCAATCGCTCATAGTCCATCGCTAAATCAGCAAGTATGTTCTGTAAAGGTGCATCCTGTTGAATTGCCGTGTCAATCAATACCACGACCCTTTGCACTTGTGGTGACCGAGTCTTCGAGGCAAATGCAGATAATGCAGCATCAAATGAGGAAGCGTGACTACTTTCTAGCGTTTCTGACAATAGTTTGCCGAGGACGCCAGGGGTATTCCTGCCTTGTTCAAGCATTGCTTCTTGCAGACCTCTGCCCGCCCCCACTGCGTCGGATAAAGATTCTAGTAATCCCGGCAATTGATTTTCAATACCTCTCCTGCGTCTTCTTTCAATTATTGGAGGAATACCTCCTGCTGCACATGCCAAACCAATCACAAACAGGAACAGGACAAACATATTATCGTTGAAGGCTTCTAAAAAATCAAAAATCATTTTACAGCCCCGGATCTTTCGTATGTGCCTTGACACCAATCAAAATCATGCCAATAAGTGTGAACAACAGTCCACCATTGACAATAGAGTTAATCATTCCTTGGTCTATAGAACCTATGATTGCTTCTGCACCACCGCCTAGTATTTGGGGTACAAGACCAACAATAGCCAAAATTATCGGCCCAATCATGCCTATTGAGAGAAGAGTTTCTGGCACTCCGCCTAAATCCTCGATATACTTCTTTACCGATTCATTACGGTCCTCTTCCATTCTTTTTCCCTGTTTTCTTAGTGTCTCGACCAAGTCAGTGTTTTGAGTCAGATTAGTATACATGGTGTTAAGAAGCCGGCGATAGCCATCTGATTCTGCTTTATTCATCATTGCTTTGACCTCAAACTCTAGTCCACGGGATTTTCCTGAACTTAATTTTTTCATCATCATCGAAAAGTCCTTTGATATTATCCCGTAACCACCTTTTCCAATCGAGTGCAATGCTGCCTCTAGACCAACACCGGATGACATTAAAACATCTAATGTTCTGATAACATAGAGAATTTCTCGTTTTTCATCCAGTTTCCGCAAAGGCTATCCCTCAGATTATATCCTCAATAAACTCAAAGGTAAACATCTCGTTTGAACCATCATATTCCATCGTTGCAAATACCACTTTGACATCCCTCTCCTCAAAAGGGTCGTGTATGCAAGGTTGTCCGCTTCTATACATTGCAAGGATTTTTTTGTATTCGTCAATCTTCATCTCCCCAGAAACAGTGTATAGTGTTGATTCTGATCCTTCATCATGAAGGTTATCACCCTCTTGACCCCTAACTATTGTCCTAGTTATTCTCCTTGCAGACTTCACCTTGATGTCGGCGTTTGGTATCCTTATCCAGTCTGAGCTGTTAGTTCCTGATGCGGGGCGAATAAAAAAATCCATTCCAGCCATTGCTCCACCTATCTAAGCCACATCAGACAAGGAACTTGAATGTGTTGGGAGATTTAATTACCTCAAACGAGTCTAAACCAACCAAATGCTGGTTCATGAACCGTGCCATCTTCTGATAATTCCTCAAGCTTTTCCTCTGCTACTGTGCGTTGAAAACCCCTCGCCTCGGCATTAACTAATATTGTCTCAAATTCTACTCCGTCGCCCTGGTCTAGTTTAGTTATTATATCCAAAATTGCTGCCTCTAGGTCTGGTTTACCATTATCCTCTGTTTGGCCTTCATCGGCAGCATCCTCGACAACTAATTTCTGAGGCGCAGGCTTAGTAGCCGCATCCAACCTTCCCTCAGCGATATCTAATGCTTGCATCACATTTAGTCGATAGTGTTCCAAGTCAATTTCTCCATAGTGATTTCTAGAGGCAATTAATCCATTTATCTGCGACTCTGATAAATCGGATTTAGAAAGAGAATCACTGTTCGCATCGAAGTCCAAACTGCCAAGATAAGTTCCCATTCTACTCAACAATGATTGGGAGGTTTTAGCGAGCCAGAAAGCATACCTCTGGGTATCAATTACACACATCTCCTCAGGACGCAGTGAAGTGTAAATTGCGCCCTCATCCGTTTGGTAAAGACGGGTTTTAGCCACCATCAAAACCAAAATCGGTTCCCCAGACTCAAGTCTTGCTGATAATTGAATGGTTAATTCTTTGACAGCGTCAGAAACATAATCTCCAACTGAAAAGTAGTTTATTCCCGAGGGATCTCTTAGTTGGCCTTGATAAATAACTGAGCCATTGGCAACATCTCTAGCCTCAATTCTTTCTAACAATCCTGCAACAATAACCCGATTGACCAT
>DALZ01000082.1:15602-23139 GCA_002496955.1 Euryarchaeota archaeon UBA128
AGAGTTGACTCACCATATTCAGCAGCAAACATATGTAATGCTGGCTGACGTTTTATTGACCTAACAGGCTGCATTAGTTGATCCCCCATTGTGCTCTGACTTCTGTCGCTAATATGTCGGCATCAGTTGCAGCAATTTCTGCTTTATCGGCTAATATCATCGCTCCTTTATCGTCAATTATTGTCCTTCCACCAACAATTAATTCTCTACCTAACAAGAATTCTCGGATTGATTGAACAAATTCCATTTTTCCTTCAGCCTCTATTTCTGCTGCCATCTTTTCCTCGCTTGTTTTCAGTAACTCGAGGGCTGCATCCTTGTTGATTAGTACTGAGGCTGTTACGTTACCGTTGTCGATAACAAGTCTCAACCTGACATCTTGCTGTGATTCCATCTTTCCAACACACGCATCAGAACTACACATGCCGTCTCTTAGTACACGTCGGCAATCTACGCAACGAGATATTATTCCCGAATCTTCTCTAATACTTACTACTGTACCGGAGGTAGATATTCCCACCCTGCTGGATGAGTTAACTAATTCTGATAACTCAATTTCAACAACGTGCTCTTGTAAATTTATTTCATCATCCCATGGGGCATTGCTAAGAATTTCGACTTGCTCAGCCTTGTCGACTGTAATATCAGGAATTCCTTGCCATGCTCTTACTCGGACTCCAGTCACCTTCACGGCAATTGGCAAATCTTTCGCTTTTACCGGGAGTTCTTGCCAAGCGCTCATTCTACAACGACCTGTTGGGTCTGCAATTTGACCGGCCCACAAGAATCGCTCTTCCCCATCTTTGGTGAAACTCCTTTTTTGCCATTCTATTATCTGGACTATTGCTTCAACATCTCTTGAACCGTCAGTTAGTTGAGATATAGTTTTCAAACTGTTGCTGTTTAGTTTTTCGACATTGGCAAAATTAGCATCGTGATAAGATTCAATCTTCGTTGTACGCCCAAAGTTTAACTCTGGAGTATCCCTGAATGTTTTAACCTGTGCGCCATCGATTTTAATCAAGTTCCCGACTTTATGATTGAATGGTTCCCAAGATAGAAAACCTATTGTTCCAGTTTCATCGGCTAGGCGGCCTCTAACAACTTCTATAGAGCCTGAACCGTCTCTTCTGTGTATTTGATCATCTCTAGAGGAAAGCACCCTCCCGACTACACAAACATAGCCATCACGTGGGATTTCAGCGATGTCAATTGGTTCTCCGGGTTTACTAACTGGCCTAGTACCCTCACGTAATACAGCAACTCTCGCACCCTGATTTATGTTTAGAGACATTTTTCCTTGATATTCGTTTACTGATGCACCCTCTATCCTTACTATCGAACCTGGTGTGATATTAGAATTAGGGCCCCAGTCTTTGTATTCCCATCGGTTTCTTGGACTGCCCTCGTCCCATGGTTTGTCTTCAATCAGTCCAAAAGCAATCTGTTTTTGCTCACCCCTAATGGTTTGTTCCCTAAGATTATGTGAGATTACTTCTACCTCTATCTCGATATCTCGGTCGGTGCCTGAGAGTTCTGATAAAGCAGATACTTTCTTTGTTTGTTTTGGTTGCTGGTTAGATGAAAGTGAAGATTTCGGTGTGGCGTCGCCTTGAAATCGTCGTATAATCGACCTCAATGCGTCTTGTGGCGGAATGTAAAATTCCTCTTCGTATTTGATGAAGGCTGCTTTAATCTCATCAGTATTTGCATCTGGGCACTCTGACAATACTGCTTTTATGTGCGATTCATATTTGTCAACTGACAAAATGAATCCCTCCTAATTTACTGTTTAATCTAGTATTCTCACATAGTGAGAAACATGCGGGCTCTCGTGCGGTTTGGTTAAGACAATACACTCCCTTTCCTCCTGTAATTTACAGAGAGTGGCGACAGGAAATAAATTATCCCATCGATAACTAAACTGTGTTTATTCGAATACCTTTACCCAATAGCACATCCGGAAGATACATAGTTCCTGATGAGTAAGAGCCTTGAGGCCTTACATTGTCACTTAATTTGATGCCTCCTGCCAAGGCTTTGGCCATATTTCCTGACATGCCGGCTTGCTTAATTGGCCCGATTATTTGCCCATCTTCAACCCGCAAAATTGAACTTGTTGTGACTGAAAAATCACCGCTTGTTGGATTTGCAGTATGCGCGCCCATCACACTATTGACAATGTAACCCTCTTCCATCATCTCAATCATATCGTTATAAGAATAACTTTTTGCGCTACTCGTTAAGAAAAGATTGCTACAACCTGAAGTGGGTGGTGATTGGTGTCCAGACCTAATAGCTGAGCCGGTGGTTTTTGCAGAGTCAATTCGGCCCTCTGCAATCTGCTGCGCAGCATCGCGTGTCGACCACAAAGAGCCGATTAGTTTACCAGATTCGATCAACTGATTGACCCGTGTTGGAACACCCTCACCATCTCGAGAACGTGACGACTTTCCACCCGGTAACGTCGCTTCATCCGTGAGGTTTAGATCGGTTGCTATAACAGATTCACCATTCTTACCTGACCAGAATGATTCCTGCCTAGCTAATTTTTCGCCCTTAATTGCGCTCGGAATAATAACCGAAAACAGTGGTGAAAATCCTTCACTAGTCATCAATATAGGTGAATCTCCCTGCTTTGAATCGACTTTGATTGGATTACGCGTCAAATTTGCCCATTCAACTGCTTTAGGTATGCAATCGGGTATTTGTGGCAGTTTGCTCCTGGATGAGCTGCTTTGCCAAGAGCTTGTTAACTGATTATCTAAGTCTATAGATACTTGTACTCCAAGTCCGTGCGTGGTTGTCAATCCTCCTGAATCAATACCTTCACTGGTTAGAATTGCG
The DNA here is from genome assembly GCA_002496955.1 of Euryarchaeota archaeon UBA128. GTDB lineage: Archaea > Thermoplasmatota > Poseidoniia > Poseidoniales > Poseidoniaceae > MGIIa-L1. The sequence goes on from DALZ01000082.1 coordinate 18,450, forward strand.
CTGGCATTAGCGCTAACTCCAATTCCTCCCCCAGTAACCGTGGCGTGTTTGTCAAGCGATGCGACTTCTGAAATTATAGCATCCGCTTGAGTCAATAAATCCTCAGACGTAGTCTCGGTTATTGATCTATCATAGAGGCCGTCAATTTTTGATGCCGGCTGTTCGGAAGGCAGGACAAAACCATCAATAGAAGGAGACATACGAGCAATAGACAATGCACTATTGATCGCACTTTCTGCAGAATGAACATCCACTAAGTATGCGTAACCAAATCTACCTTCATCGAGTATTCTAATTCCATAGCCACCTTCACCACCACCTGCTGCTAGGGAAATCTTACCGCCCTCGATGTCTACTTGATGGCCGTAAGATTGAGTAGCAACAACCTCCCAACTAGAGATTCCGAGGTTCTGACACTTGGTAGCGATGGTTTGACATCCATCCTGAAGTCTTTCTAAGGCACTATCTGGCAGCATATCTAGCCCACCAAAGCTTCACTGATTCTCATTACTGGACCACCATCCCCGACTGGTACGGTCTGGCCCTTTCCGCAATAACCAGGTGCTGCTAATCTGGCATCTTTTGTCAGCCCGTCGACATTATTGAGAATTTCAAGGGTCAATCCGCTAATACTTACATCCCTCAAAGGTGAGGTTATTTCGCCATTCTCAATCAACCAAGCCTCTTGAGCTGCGAATTGGAATGAACCTCGACCAGTATCAACTTGACCACCGCGTGACCCGCATGCATAAACTCCATAGTCGATATCTTCAATCAACTCATCAAAGTTAGAGTGATTGCCTCCCATGATTAATGTGTTTGACATTCTAACTAGGGGATGATGTAGCCCGTCTTGTGCTCGTGCGCCAGCGTTCGGTTTGATATCAAAATAATCGGCCGTTTCTCTGTGATTCAGGTACTCGGTTAGAATCCCATTTTTGATTAAGCATTTTTCTGTGGTATCTAGACCTTCATCGTCTACAGGATGTGAGCCAAAACCTCCTCTGATTGTTGGGTCATCGACTACAGTTACAATGTCACTTCCTATTTTTTGCCCAAGTTTACCATCCAAGCAGGAATCTCCAGCCGCTACTAAGTCTGCTTCACAAGGATGGCCAAGTGCTTCATGAATGTAAACTCCAGTTAGGTCACGGTCAGCAATTAATGGTATTTTTCCCGATGGGGCTCGGTCTGCTTTTAGTAGCCTGAGCGCAGATTTCTTAGCAGTTTCTCCCAGTTCATTAATATCGCATGACTCAATCAATTCTAAACCACCCTCACCACCAAATCTGGTTCTGTAAGAGACGACATCAGAACCCTCTCTTGCTGTTGCCATACCGTTAATTAACGATCTTTGAAAACTCCAACAGCGATTCATTCCTTCGCTGCTGAGGAATTCTGTATGAATATGTTCATCGTGCCACCCACACGCTACCGATACTATCTTATTATGACCAGAAGCAGAATCAGTGAACAAGCTCATGTATTCTAACCGTTCAGACAATTCAGTATTTCTCACATCTTTTCTCGGGCGCCAATGCGTTTCATCATTAACAATTGGAACCTCAGCTAGAGAAATTGGCCGGTCTTTGTCTGTTCTTCGAGCAGCCACCGACTTAGCGAGTTTTAGTGTCGGGGCCATTTGATGTTCTAGAGAGCCGAAATCTGTTGTGGAATGGACCCCCCATGCTCCGTCTGCTAAGACTCGTATCGTTGCTCCAATTTCCTGTCCCGGTATTGCTCGCTCTAGTTTGTTATCGCGCATGGATACTTGATAATCAGTATATGCGACTAATCTAACTTCCGCATATGTTGCGCCTTCGCTGGTTACCTTGTCAAGACACTTGCTCAACTTTTCAATATCTAAGTATCTGTGACTCTTTTCTACCATGCTTGAGTCAGGGGATTTGGTCACCACCATACCGTAACCCATGTATCAGAGGTGTTTGAATGCTTCTTTCGAATGATTAAGAATTAAGTTCAGTTGAGATCATAAAACCAATTAGTCTATCCTCAGTCTCCTCACTAATATTGTCAACACTAATCCCTAAGTTTTCCAGTCCGAATGCAGACATTTCTGGAGAACCACTGAGGGCTCTAATGTTGAGAGATTTTACCAAATTATCAAACATTTGAATTACTTCATCGGAATCAAAATCAGGAATGATTTCTCCTTCTGAGAACTCAGCCTTCGGTAGGTGAACTATCCAAGCATAGCGGTGAGATACATTTATTCCTACTTTCTTGAAAGCCTCCGTTACATGATGAGTTCCAGCCATATATCGTAAAAATTCGGCGTCAATCGACCGTGCTAATGCACGGTCTTGCCCAAAGGCTCGCTGGGCAAGGAGCCATGCTGTCCACAGTTGATGTTGAGATAAAGCCGCATGCTCAGCCAACAATAACCAGTTTTGGTCAGGCCTACAACTTATGAAATTCTTGATAAATGCTTCATCAGTATTTGCGATATCAACTTTGAAGCATGGGAAGCGAGGCATCTCCATAAATCACCCTGAAATCATCAGTTCTTCAATAATCCGCATCATTCTCACTTTCCAATGGTATGTCATCTTGGCGTTCTGATTTAGTAGATTTAACAGATTTCTTCAAAACTTTTTCTATTTCCAACAGTATCTTATCCAATAACTGAGGTCCCCATCCTCTCATTTTCAAAATTTCTTGGGTTTGTTTCCTATTGATATTAGCAACATCGATTGGATTTCTTAAACCGAGTTCCGACAACTCACGTGCTCTCATTCTACCAACATTAGGAATATTGACTAGAGATAGCAAGTCTTCTTTACAGCCATGACGTACTCGCAACCTAAGCGTGTCAAGAATTTTGACAATCTCAGCAATCTGAGCCATATGCTCATCTGAAAAAACATCGTCAGTTAGGATTACCTCACGAGAGGCATGTATCAACCACTCCATAATATCAACGCGGTAATTGATATCTCCAGGGCTGACGTCTAATTCTTTCTCTATCGAACGTATGTTATGCTCTTCAGCCCACATTTCAATCATCCATGCGGATTTAACATTTGACAGCAACATCTCATCATAACTTGAATCCGATAGTAATTGGTCTTCGACGGCATTGGTCTTCAACCACAATTTTGAGTTGATGTCCATGTCTGAATTTTTTGCCCACAGTGAGGTGAAGTCTGGTGTTGATGTTGCTAAGTGAAGCAAACCAAAATTGGTAACTGGCCCAATACCCTTGACTAATCGGCGAACAGACCTTCGCAAACCAGTTCTAATTATTGCAGCGGATAAAGGATCTAGGTATAGTTGTGTTACCCTTTCTCCCATCGCGGTTGCTTCATACATCATGCCATCTGAATTTGAGGATCGCTCATTGTGCCATGCGCCTGCATTGTGTAAATTAGTTGCGGGACTAAACCCGAATTCAGCGGTTTTGTATGCTGATTGTCTGGGCCTTAGTTCCGCAATCGGTTGCTCCGAAACCTCAACTCCGCTGATGTTTTTTGCTGCGCTTGCCCACAATGGAATATTATCATCCCAATCATGGGACGGGAGGTCTTCATAATCCGGTCTTAATTTGAGGTAGTCATCATCAACTCCTAACTTGCGAATAAATCGCTCTTGAATTAACCAATTCAGTGTATCATCAATTTTATCTGTCAATATCTGTTTTGGAATTGAATGCCCGAGAAATGTTGCTGCGAAGAAATCGCCAATATCTCCACGATGTTGTAATCCGCCGGTGGCAATTATCGAAAGTATATGCGTTCTTAAAGCAGGCTCTCCAGCTAGTTTCGACGTTATCGGCTCGATCTCGCCAAAGAAATATTTCTCACTTACCATGTCGGCAACTTCCCAACCATCCGTACCTTTGCATAGCACCCATGCCTCTCCGAAATCATCATACTTTGGCCGCCCCGCCCTGCCCAGCATTTGCCTTACTTCCATTACCGGGAGTGGTCTGCTCATACCATCATCCCATCGTTTTATGTCTCGAACAAGGACACGCCTCGCTGGTAGATTAACTCCTGCAGAGAGTGTAGGAGTGGCAGTCAAACAGTTGATCAATCCCTGCTTGAAGGCGCGTTCAATTATCTTCCTCTGCCCATGGGTTAATCCTGCATGATGGAATGCTGTTCCTCCTTTGAGGCACTCAATCAATTTATCAGCCATTGCAGACTGTCTATTACCCTCTATAGACTGGGCAACTTCGTTAAATTGAGAGATTTTTTTCGGAGAGTGTTTCGATAATTTTTTTATCGTTTTTTTAGCAAGTTTTAGGGCTTCTGATTCGGCACTTTTTCTGGTCCCAACAAAAATTAACAACTGTCCGTCAGCATCAATTGAATCATTTAACGCGACCCATGTTGGGTGAGATTTGGGGCCGGATAGGTCACGCGGCGGAGTCAGTTTGCTAGGTTCTGATGAAAGGGCCGATGATTGAACGAGCCTTGGTTCAAGATGTAGGTCATGGAATGTACTATATTCCAATGCAACTGGTCGCCAATCAGACAATATTAGTTCGGCATCTAGCCAATCCGCTAATTCTTGACAATTCCCCACCGTGGCAGATAATGCAATAATCTGAGCTTTAGGTTTGAGATATCTTAGTTTTGTAAGATTAATTTCCAAGGTTGGACCTCTACTAACATCGTTCATTAAATGAAATTCGTCTGCCACTATGATTGATACATTGGACATA
>DALZ01000006.1:0-1361 GCA_002496955.1 Euryarchaeota archaeon UBA128
AAGGAGATACCAAGTACAAAAAAATCCAATACATACGGTGACTGCACTGTGACTCCACTGATATATTTCCCACGACAATGGGTGAAAATCCTCTGTTCGTGTAGTGTCATCAACTGTCGGATTACGGTGTCCGGTAAACATGGAGATGAGCATCACAGGCAAGAAAGCCAACAGATCCGGGATGACACCCATCGCCCCTGAGAACCGGCCTTTTATTTTGCCATGAGTGACTGCCATTCCCCATAACCAGTGGGATACAACGTCCATTTGAACTACTCCTCCTCAAGATGGGTCAAAAAATGAGTGAAGTCTTCTTCAGTATCGAATTCCAGTACTAGCGGAGAAATTTCTTCACAATCTTGGCACTGATACTGTTGCCCTGTCATGAATCCAAGATATGGATACACTCTAATGCTGTGACAAAACATACATGCTCTAAAGGACACAAGAATGCCTTTGCGGATGTAGTATATCATTTGTTGTCAGAGATTAGTAAAACAACGGTTTATAGCCAATTTACATTGATTGGTTACTATGGCAAGGGAGTGCAACATCGATGCTAAGGGAAAGTTTCTCAGGCTTGTCGGAGGCTCAATATCACTTACCATGGCCTTCATTGCGGTAGGTTTGCTATACTTTAGCATCCTCCCAACGAACTGGCTCACAGTTTCATCAACTATCGGCCTATTTGGCGGCGGTGCGTTGGGTATCTATGAAGGTTGGTCAGGCTGGTGTATAGCCCGTGCCATGGGGATTTGGACTCCGATATGATTCGGCCATCAATCAATGCCCTGTAAAGGACAATATATTTTCTAAAATGTAAGGTATCTTTATACCCAAATCTATCATTTTACCATCGATGGGGTGCACTATGTGGAGCGTAAGCAAGAAACATTGACCGATAATTTTGCCGAAACCGTGTTCCAAGAAGCTGGTAAAATCAGGTCATTTCCTCCTCAAATATCCCTAGAAGTAAGGTCCAAGCCTGAAATTGATAACGATGAGTCTTTTGCTAATCTTGCTAATCGCATAGTCGATGAGGTAATTACAAATCAGTCGCCAAAATCATTGGCCAAACAAGTGCTGGAAGATATTGGAATTAGTCACAAGAATGGAGCTACTGAACCTAGGATTTTCAACGGCCACCTTCGTCATGTAGGTAAGCGTGCAAGAAAAATCTCCAGAAAACAGCAAGATAGTCTGCAGTTGCGAGTCAGGCGAGTAAAGCGTTCAACAAGAGGTCCACCGCCAAACATCCGTCGAATGGGAGCACCGGCATCGACTCGAGAGCGCCCTGCTTTGGGCATGGAGTATGAATTAAATCGTTCAGCAAGGAACAATTTAAATCAACAAAGTAAACC
>DALZ01000006.1:1763-5827 GCA_002496955.1 Euryarchaeota archaeon UBA128
CTGGTGGCAGTTATGGATATCGCAAATCCCAGTGAAGAACATGCAATGTTACGCTCAATGATTAGGGATTGGGTTGAAGAAAATGTTGAGCCACAAGCATTTGAGCATGATAAACAAGAACGATTTAACTTAGACTTACTAAAGTCAATGGGTGAACTAGGATTGCTTGGCATTAGCGCGCCAGAGGAGTATGGCGGTGCCGGTCTAGATGCTGCAGCATGCGCGATTGTTCACGAGGAATTATCGGCCTCTGATCCAGGTTTCGCACTCGCTTATCTAGCACACTCGATGCTGTTTGTCAACAATCTAGCATTCAACGGAAACGAAGACCAAAAAGCCCGTATCCTACCAAAGGTATGTTCAGGAGAATGGATTGGTGCGATGGCAATGTCTGAGCCAGATGCAGGTACTGATGTCTTAGGTCTTACCACAAACGCCGAGCAATTGCCCGATGGCTCTTGGAAATTAAACGGCAGAAAAATGTGGATAACTAACGGCTGTCTAGATGAGACCGGTACACCAGCAGATGTCGTCTGGGTATATGCACGCACGGGCACTGATGAAAAAGGTCGATTGCAACTTTCAACATTTTTAGTTGAAGCTGGGATGCAAGGTTACTTCGTTGGTCAGAAGATCTATGATAAAACAGGTATGCGAGCCTCAAATACTGCCGAGTTGGTATTTGATGACTGTATTGTCCCGGCAGAAAACATAGTTGGTGCGCCGGGTGAATCACTGCTGCACATGATGTGCAATTTGGAAATAGAACGATTGACTCTTGGGGCAATGTCACTCGGCATTGCCAGAAGATGTTTAGCAGAAATGAACCAGTACGCAACTGACAGGACAGCCTTTGGTAAGCAGATTAGAGACTTTGGCCAGATTCAGAAACACATTGGCGATTCGTGGGCCAAATACCGGGCAATGCGCTCTTACATTTACGACACTGCCGCAAATATGGTACTCGGTAAACCCGGACACCGTTTAGATTCAGACGGTGTCAAATTATTTGCCTCAACCGCAGCAAAAGAAATCGCAGATTCAGCCATTCAAGTTTTGGGTGGCTATGGGTATGTCGCTGAATATCACGTCGAACGTCTCTGGCGTGATTCAAAACTGCTTGAAATTGGCGGAGGGACAATTGAGTCACATCAGAAGAACATTGTCAAAGACTTGTCCAAAGACCCTGAATCGATTAACAATTGATGTTAATCCCCTTTCAGGCCAACTAGACGTTTCGTTGAGGAAAAGGCTGAAGCAATTAGGCTCGAGGCAAACAACAAACCTACCGCAATAACTGTGCCCCAAATCCAGACGTTCGATACTGTAGTCATCGTTTCATCATTAACCATCAATCCAAATGTCGTCGTTATGCCAACTGCTATTGCGGTTTGGAACATGAGTAGTTTAGGTAACTGTAATGCCTTAGATGAGTTGCCGAGTCTTCTCAAAAGATAGTATGACCAGGTCATTGCTCCTACTCCCCAAATTGGAATTTCGGCAGGGTAACTGTCTAGTAGAAGCACTGCATTATCAGATAGATACTTGTCAATACCGAATAACACTACAATCCACACCAGTGATGCTCCAAGTAAGTGAATTACTTCCCGCATAACCGGCGATGGCTCAATTTCTTTACTGGGAGTAGTTTCAGCCACCTTAGAGATTTTTCCGGCTTTTTTTTCGTTGTTAGTGCCTAAATTCCTAAACCGCCGCTCGACTGCGTCAAGCCTCTCGGAGAGCCGTTGCATTTCCTCAACAATCGAGATCATACTTTCATTTTGTTCAGCAACAATCTCAAGTTTCTCATCCTCAAATTCTGGTAACGTCACCATGGCAGGGACATCGTCCATCAAACCATCTTTGCCAATTGCTTCTCTAGCAGCGGCAAGTTTTTCCTGGTTTTTTTGTTCCCGCTTTTCTTTATGCTTTGCGACATTGGTCCTTATTGACTCATTTGTGCTGTTAATCATATTCTTAGTGCTTTCCGCAACTTTTTGTGACAACGCACTGAGGCGTTGTTTTGTGAGGTTCAGTTTTTCAGACATGGAGTCAACTTTGTCCGAACCCATGTTAATCCTAACAGTTCAGTATATGTAAAATGATTTGTTACAGTTTTCGAAGTCTATTAGTTTAAGCTTCTACGTCCATAATTTCGGCTGCTTTTTCATTCTTACTATCAGAATTCCAATAAACTATTCCGCTCAATGTTAACATTGCCCAAAGAATGATTGGCGGAGCTAATTCAACGTCGAAGGAAAATTTGTAGAGAAATGGTGGCTCGAAGTTAACGCTTAAGTCAAAATTATTGGCCGGATTAGCGATTAGAGTGAAGACAATCCACAACAGCGTAGCGCCACCAGTCATTGCAGTCAATCTCGCTTGTGTCTGATTTTCGGTTAGAAAGTATATACTTGCTAAGACTACGGAAATGACCAAACCATATGACGCTGCTTGAAATTCAATACTATCAAATTCGGTAGTGACAAGCGGAACTAATGTACCCACAATGGTATGTGAGATTAGAACAACTAATAGCCAGAATTTTGTATTGAGAGCCTTTCTTAAGTCCATATCGAGAATTTTACTAAGGTTGCTCATTGCTTAACCTCCTGATTGAGTTCTGCTTGGTGTTCGGGAATATATTGCTTTGTTGTCTGATTCTGCTTGGTGAACTTCCGCGCGCCAAAGATTAGTCCCATAGCAATAGTTGTGGTAAAGAGTAGTAGTAGTGCTTTGTTACCGGCAATTGTCGAAGAGGATTCAGAATTTCTATTTTGATTATTTTGTATTACGTCATCAGAGGGTGAGAAACCAGCATACTCAGGATTACTATCTAGGATGTCAATAAATCCATCATTATCATCGTCTGTATCCGTGTTGTCACCTATGCCGTCACCATCGGTGTCTTGCCATTCACTACTATCCAATGGGAATGGGTCAAAGATGTCATTTACACCGTCATTATCATCATCAAAGTCTAATTCATCCGGCATGCCATCACGGTCGAAATCAAGTGACGACTCAGAATCGGTCGGAAACGCATCGTCAACATCTAAAATTCCATCGTTGTCGTCATCATCATCTGCATTGTTGCCAATTCCGTCATTGTCGGTGTCAAACCATTCTGCAGCATTTAGTGGAAATGCATCATTTGTATCAGCATAACCATCATTGTCATCGTCATTGTCTGCATTATCCCCAACCGCATCACCATCAAAGTTACTCGATTCGGTTTGGTCGAAAGGATAGTAATCAAGCGTGTCGATAACGCCGTCATTGTCATCATCATCATCATCCTCATCAGGAATGCCATCTCCGTCGTTGTCGTAAACCACATCGATCTGTTGTGTGTCGGAATCCTCGGCATCATTGATTCCGTCGTTATCGTCGTCTGGGTCTGCATTATCACCAATTCCATCACCATCATTGTCTGCATGTTCACTGGCATCTAGGGGAAATGCATCTTGTGAATCGATGTAGCCATCATTGTCATCGTCATTGTCGGCGTTATTGCCGATGCCATCATTATCGCTGTCATACTGTTCATTTGCGTTGAACGGGAATGCATCGAACTGGTCGTCAACACCATCATTATCATCATCTGGATCAGCATTATCTCCTAAGTTGTCACCGTCGAAATTAGCATGCTCGGTTGCATCGAATGGGAACGCATCGTTATTGTCTAGGTAGCCATCATTGTCATCATCAGTATCGGCATTATCTCCAGTGCCGTCAGCGTCAAAATCATACTGTTCTGAAGCATCTAAGGGAAAGGCGTCATACATATCTTCGACCCCATCATTGTCATCATCGGAATCGGTGTCGTCACTTTCGCCATCACCATCGGTATCGGTTGGCAGAGATCCTCCTCCGCCATTGCCGCCGCCGTTACCGCCGCCACCGGTGTTGCCGCCGTTACCAGAACTATCGTCGGCTTCGTCACATTCTCCATCACCGCTGTCCCATTGACAGAGACTATCAGAATTACAACCAGATGGATTGTCTTCATATGTTTCTTCACAATAGTCATCTATGTCGTCATCATCCTCATCATCATCGAG
>DALZ01000022.1:0-1236 GCA_002496955.1 Euryarchaeota archaeon UBA128
AATCGGACATTTAGCTTCGACTTTGGGTGCCGGTTCAAATCGAACAGCCGGTGAAGTGGGGCAGATCTCGGCTGTAACAGGACCTATAATTGGTCAATTAAGCATACTGAGTGAATTACAAGAAATAGACTATCGATCAGCAATTCTATCCAACATGCCGGCGGGTGAGCGAGCAGACCCTTGGAATATGTCTGGTGTGGTAATAACCACTCTAGTCATCAGTAACGATCCGTTAGTCCACGGACTTGACTCGAGCCAGTTTGATCGGGTGCAGAATAACATCGACAAATGGTCGAGTGAGTTTTTGATTAGGCTTCATGAAACGACTGGTGATGATGAAATTAGGACCTTTTCATTTGCGCAATTTGGTGTTGGTTCAACCGCAACGCTTGGCAAGGAAATCGGTATTCTTACCGGCTCAGCATTTATGTTGTTGACAATAATATTGTGGTTTAATTTCCGGAGTAAACGAGAAACTGCTTATGTAATGGTATTGACAATGTTAGCAATTGCGGCAACCTACGGTGTTTCGGGATGGTTAGAATTCATCGGAGTCAGCATGGTTTTTAACGCGGCAATGAATTCAATTCCAGTGTTGCTACTAGCTATTGGTGTCGATTATGGATTGCATGTGGTATTGCGAGTGCGGGAAGAGTTGAAGACTTCTAAGGAAGGGAAGGTTGCCCATTCATTGAAGGACTTTTCAACAGAAGTCCGAAGACTAGCAATTCAAAGAGGTACTATTTTCACCTCAATCGCCTTACTTATCGCCATATTTACTGACATGATAGGTTTCCTGTCGTTTAGATTTTCAGCTTTGTCCTTTTTGCAAGTTTTTGGAACGGTAATAGCAATTGGGCTGTTTTTGATTTACCTACTGAGCATCTCTGCATTGCCGGCACTGATGACTCTCATACCACCAAAACGTCTAGCACTCGACCGTGCCAGTAAGATTGAGATTGGCCCGGTTGCAAAAGCGCTGGGTAGACTTTCTATGCAACCGTTGAAAGTAGGAATTATTGCAGTGTTGCTACTGCTGCCGATGTCTATTGGTTTTCAACAATTAGAAGTTGGTTTTGAACAACGCGACCAGTTTGATCCGAGCATTGAGGTTGTTGCAGACTTCATCATGCTATCCGATGATTTTCAAAGTAGTCGCTCACCACTTTACGTTGTTTATGATGGTAATGTTATGACCCCCGAAGGTCGGGCGTCGTGGAACATGACAATGGCAGC
>DALZ01000022.1:1628-3435 GCA_002496955.1 Euryarchaeota archaeon UBA128
AGGACTCAATTTGAACTATTAGACCGCATCATGGCGGATATCGATGCTGGTGACATTCAAGCGTGGGCCGAATTATCAAATTGGCTTCTGGGCAATGAGACGGGTCGCCAAATAAGCAGCGCATTACTGCATTCCAACGGTCAACAAACCCTAATCTCGTTTCAGGCGACAACCTTAGACTGGCAGGCGACAGTTGACCTGAACGACAGGATTGAACAAATCCTCACTGATGTGGAACAAGATATTCCCGACGAGGGGACACTGAGAGTTAGCGGCAGAAGCCTAATCAATGCTCAAACAACCTCCGACGTCGCAAAATCTTCAATTCAATCCACTGCCTTGGTTGCGGGGGTTATTTTGGTTATGCTTGTCTCCATCCATTCATTCCGTCAGCGCAGCCTTAACCAAGGTTTAGCGAGGGGATTTGTATCTTGGATTCCGTTGATGATGGTAGTTTGTTGGGTATATGGAATAATGGGATTCACGGGCTACAATATTAATCCTCAGACCGTAACAATTGGTGCACTGTCACTAGGTTTAGGAGTTGACTATGCAGTGCATTTCACCACTCGACTAGAGGAAGAGGTTGCGCACAATCCCCACGGTAACCAGCAGCAGTGGGTGGAGCAAGCATCAGCAACCACTGGCCGAGCAATGTTTGGTGCAGCGCTTACCACCGCAGGCGGTTTTGCAGTACTGAATTTATCGGCATTACTGCCGCTGCGTTTGTTTGGCCAAGCCTTTGTCGTCGCTATATCACTAGCGTTGCTGTCGAGCCTAATTCTAATTCCGGCATTCTACAGCAGTTTCTTGAGAAGAGATTCTAGAAAATATCTGGAGGAGGAGTAACATTGGAGATTGAAATCCTGATGTTTTGGGCTTCTTCGCTATACATCGGTCCAATTTGGCTGCTGATGTGGTTTGCTCCTAAGCATGAATTAACTAAGAAATTTGTCGGCGACATTCGCTTCACTGTCTTACCGCTGTGCATACCATATACCATTTTAGTCGTTCCAGAGTTGCCTAATATTCTCATTACTCTGGGCAGCGATATGCCAACTCCTGATGTGGTTATCGAATTTTTTTCTGATGACAAGGTGAAATTGTTGGGATGGTTACATTTCTTGGCGTTTGATATTCTTGCTGGCCGATATATTTGGCTGCGTATGGTTGCGTGTAATCGACCGATATATGTTTCAACACCGATTCTTGTTCTAAGCATGATGGTCGCTCCGCTCGGTTTTCTCATCGGTCTAATGGCGACATGGGAACATCAGGAACCATCCATTCCGACCGCATAATCAACTAATTTTATACCATGATGTATCAGCCAAGTATCTAGATGGCATTGCTTAACATCTGGTCATTGGGGCATTTTGTGCAATGGTTTTTGGTTGGAAGATTTACCAGAATTAATTGGGCTATTTTCCTCATACTCTCGATAGGTTGGGAGTTTGTTGAGTTGTTGTTACCTTACGATTTTGCCATCGAAACATGGGACAATAAAATATCCGATGTAATAGTCAACTGCTGCGGATTTTATCTCGGAGCAAGACTAGGAGATACCGATGGATCGTAATCAAAACGGATTCTTGGGTTGTTCTTGGTCCCAGAACCCTTCGCTTTGTGGCTGTTCGACCATAGTTTGTGGTTCAACCGGTATGTCAGCATATGATTTAATCGCAGTAGGTTGGGTCATCATGGTTTGATTAGGCTGCATCATTGCATTATTGGTTGGCATGCCGACATTTTGAATCACCACTTGCTTCTCGTTATTGACCAATAGTCCTAAGATTAGTCCAAACAC
>DALZ01000078.1 GCA_002496955.1 Euryarchaeota archaeon UBA128
AAATGTCCGATTAAAAGGTCAATTTCCTCAGCAATTGTGGCCCCTGAATCAAGCCTACTTTGCCAGTTTTGTGGGTTAGTGAAATTAGACTCTGCCAGCCGTTCAGCGGTCACTGGCTGGAATATTGGTATCGCTGTGGAGGCTTGTGCAAGGCTTCCCAACGCGTTGGTTAGCTCGGATGAATTTGCGGCAATTACCTGCTGTATTACTTGTGTTAAATTGGTGATCCAAGACTGTGCGTGATACTCATCTTGTAGCGTTCCCCACTGAATAACCGCACTAGCCATCCCTGCGTTTGGTTGACTACCAAATAAAGGATACTGATACGGCAAGAAGTTTTCATCAAGCAATAATTCTGCCTCAATTAAAGCTAAGTTTTCCCACGCTTCAACACTCTGTAACTCGCCTTTTTCGATGCTACTAATCACCCTGACAAAATCAACTGATGCTTGATATTCTGTCTCGATTTCATTCAGCAAGGCGACTGTCTCATTGTCTGGGAAAAATCCGTCCTCACTGTTGTCAAATTTTAGATACATGCCGCCTGAAGATAGTATCATTAGCACCAAAAATGCACACGCTAGGACAGTTTTTGGTCGCTCTACACTTTTGTTGGTAAGTGCAAAGAATATGTTGCCCATATAGAATATTATCAGCGTTTTGCTTATAGTGATGTGCTATCAACCTTAAGCAATATTAGCGTGGTTTCAAACTGGCCGGTCATTACTCTTCGTACGCCTGCCAGTCCTCATCGCCTTCCAAACGATACCACCAATATCCGTCCTCGTCCTCAAACCACTCAGTTCCGTCTTCATCAATCGAATATCCTTCTGGATACTCTTCCTCAGCATTAGGATCTAACATGCCGGTTTCTTCAGTGATTTCTTGCTTGACGCGAGAAACATCCTCGTCTGCATCAGCGAATACCCGATTTATTGTTCCAATGTTTGCAACGTGGTCGCCTTCACGTATCGCTTGGTCGGAATCTTTGAGGAATTCCTGCGCCATTCTATTTTTGTATTCGTCGAATTCATCCCGACCGAAACTACCAGTAAACTCGTTTCCTTTTGCCTTCATTAGCTGGTCTAGATTTTGTCGCTTTTTCCCTTTCAAAACTGGTGCTTCAGGAACATCTCCCATGTAGAACGGGTCTTCATCTTCATCCATCTTCGGAAACGTGCGACCATTTGGGTCCGCTTCTTCAATAGCCTCAATGATTAGGTCGTGCTCTTCTTCATCGATTTTCTCCTCATCATAGTTTTGCGCAGTAATAGTGACCAATTTTTCCAAATTTTTTGCTAACATGCGCTCATTGACGCTGGTCTCGACTAATTTGTCAACTTGCTTGAGTAATCGCTCGTAAGGACTGCCGGCGATGGCGCCAAGAATTTTGCCAAAACCTCGCTTCTTTCGCGCCATGGACCGCAAGGACAGCCCATGCAATATGAATTTAATCATTATCAACAAGGGCAATTTATTCAACACCAACATGCTCGCTAACCATGTTAAGATGGTTGAAGCGTGGCTCGAGGAAATTATGAGTATGTATAATCTGGAATCTTATGATTCAAGAGACTCATATGCTGCGCAGTTACACATGCCTGGAGAAATTTTCCAAGACTTGGTTTGGTGGGCCCTGAAATCACTACCAGACGAGATTTTGATTGGTCTTGATGTCGATTTTAGCCAGCCACAAAATACTGAGGTGGACATAGCATTTCGCAGTAATCAACAAGTTGATGGGCTATTCCAAGGTCAAGGATTCCTAATTAACGAAGCGCACATAGTAAATCGCGGTGATTCCTATTCTGTCCATCATCTTCCAGAGGATTGGACCGATGATATTTTTGCTCCCTCCAGAGGGGCGCGCGCTGGCAGATTCACACACTGGCTTCACACCCACCCTAATGCGCCAGCAATACCCAGCGGTGCCGATGCTGATGCTTCACAAGAGACCACCGGTGTTGACCTGATACTTGGCTTACGGTTTTCTCCAACTGGTCCACTACCATGGTTTGATGATGTTGAGGGTAAACGAAGAATACTTGGAAACCAAGCAATACGAAGTCAGCAAGATGGGAACACTACCCACCCATTTAGCAACCACAATTTGCCGATAATCGGGACAGCCCCATCTGGACACCAAATCCATGAAGTGCAGTTGATTGCATTTCATAAGAGTGGCCTGGGGGTGAATGTTATCTTTGTCGATGAGCAAAATTTACCATACGGCTGGGGTTCAATATCAAAAAAACCTTAAGAAATTAACATATTTCTCCCGTGTTAAGCAAAATAATCTTAGACCCAGTCGGACAAGTCATCCAATCTATGAGTTTTGAAGGAGTGAATACGGGTTCAGACCTATACAATATTATCTTAGAAGAGCAATTTGAGAATTTCTCCAAGTACTACATCGCCGACATGAGTTTTGAGGAATTTACCTGCAAGGTAGATGTTGCGTATCGGATAAAACATGGGGTATTTCCGCTGATGGATGAAAAAATGTCGTATCATCTTTTGGCCGTAGTCGTAGAGGTTGGTCGCAAACTAATGCAGGATATTGAGAAATATTTCGACCAGCCGGAGTTTAATCTTAATGCATACCAACAGAATGTCGAACTGTATCCAAAGATAATGCAAGGATGTTATGAGCAATTTATGGTTAGTTATGATGGTGAATTATCTTTTGACGAATATTGTTGCAAAGTTGATATCCAATATCGTATAGAACACAACTGTTTCCCGTATGATGATGAATATGCTATGGCTGCTAGATTGATGGCCTGCGCCATTGACCAAGGTAAGCAAATGATTGCCCAAATGGACAGCACTATTGATGAAGTCATGCATGAGGAAATGATTGAGGCTGCGGCGGATATTTTATGGAATTGTATCAATGATTTTCTCAATAGTCCGATTCACCAATATATCTCTGACGAGCATGGTTATCACACCTCTAGAAGATTCCCCAAGAAATTAATTTATGACGAAGATGTTACTGCGGCGGTAGACCACTTTTGTCCCGGAGAAGCAACCTTCATTGTAGATGAGGCCTTCAAGTGGCTGAAAAAGAAAAAATTCGTCAGGATTGTCGAAGCGGGCACTAAATCAAAATACGATATTTGTGAATTAATTGATGTCTGATAGTTGGTTCACTTCAGTGCACTATAGATGGCATCAATCCGTTCAGGGTTCAATCCCAAATCGCCCCAACCGATTCTTGATTCTGAATGAATTTCAATTATGCAACCATCATCTGTCGATTGTATGGTGACAATCACATCATCGGGAAATTGCCAAAATTTTGTCGTTTCAACGAAGTGAACATGATAATTTGTGGCATCTGTTGTTTCATAGATTAATTCCAGGTCATTGGAATCGACAAACTCAATTAATTTCTCGTAAACCATACTTGATGATTGATTCAACGAGGTAGGATAGATGTCGTTTAGCCGGTAGTCATCACCACCACCCAAGTGGGCACAGTTACCACTGTTTGTCGCGCAGACTGGCATTTCTGTGATCTCACGATCAGGACCAAGAATAGCAATACCGACCTGGACCACTAGCCAAGGCGATGCGATGAGTAATGCTATCAATGCAGCCTTGGTGGCAAAGTGAAAATTAGCAAAGCCGTTAACCACGGATACAAATCAAAGTCATAATACAAAAAACAGCGTATCACTCCAAACGCGACCATTCACCAGCATTAAACTGGTAAACTATAGGAACACCTGTCGGCACCTCTAGAGCCAACACTGCCTCTTTGGTTAGTGATTCTATGCTCATGATGATGCTTCTAAGGGAATTGCCGTGAGCAGCCACAAACAGATTTTTCCCATCACTTAACTGGGGGATTATTTGCTCATTGAGATATGGTATCGTGCGTTTGGCGGTCAACTCCAGCGATTCGCCATTTGGCGGTGGAACATCATACGAACGGCGCCAAATGTGGACCTGCTCAGCACCATATTGCTCTCTCGTCGCATCTTTATTCAATCCTTGAAGGTCACCATACATTCGTTCATTTAATTGCCAAGAAACGTAAACAGGCAGGATGTCTTGGCTACCGGACTCACCCTTAATTTGCGCCCACTCAATCATTCTCGCTTCATTTTCTGAAACCTCTTTTGCAGCAGCTGAACCATACTGAAACACCGGGGTTTTACCATGATTGTTTTGTGCAAGAGCAATCATTGCGGTCATTTGCGCTCGAATAAGTGTCGATACATGCACCTCATCGATGTCAAAATCAGCGATTTTCTTGCCGCCATCAATCGCTTCCTCAATACCCTGATTAGTCAGCGGAACATCAACCCAACCGGTAAATAGACCTGCTGAGTTCCACATCGACTGGCCGTGACGCATCAAAATTAACCGTCCGATAACTACCCCTCATACCGCCCAAGCGACCTAAAGCAATGAAATTAGTGGCGGTATTAGAATATCATCGGTAATAATCCCAGGGCAATCAATGGAGCAACACCCATGAACAAATCCCTGACAAATAAAATCATTAAGGTTCTAGTATTTACCTCGGCAACTTTGTCGAATTCTTCCTGCATCTTGTTGTCAACCATATCTGAGATTTTTCCTGCGCCACTTCTCGCAACTTCTACGGCAGCACCAACAGCAACACTTGACAACAATCCAGCGGGAGTAAGCTTTCTTGCTTTGATAATCTTAGTCCCCCAAATTATCAGTCCTGTCTTTAAAGCCCTACTACCTGTGTCTTTTACTGTTTCATTCTCACTGACAACAACCTCATTGCGTCCTTTGTTGGCGAATCTTTGCAACCACGATCGAACTGACAACCCAGTATCAGCTACTTTCCGTAATCTGTTCACATCATGTTTCTCGACCGCCTTGAGCATCCTTCTTATCTTACCAATTCTAAATATGTCAAAGAATATCCAAAAGAAAAGCAATAGAAGCAACAATGCGCCACCAAGATTGGGAACATCGCTCCAATCCTGCCATCCTATTGGGTCAAATAGTAACCTAACTAACAGGACGATGATTGGGGGAAACAGGATCGCTAGAATTTCGTTGGCAATCAACAAGCCAAATCCTTTCACTGGTAACTCACGAATTTGCTTTATGGCCCACCCTGCGTGAGGGGCTAGTTTTCTAATCGCATTTCTAAACGGCACTATAAGGAATAAAATACGTAACAACAACGGAATCCAAATAACAATCGAAACATATGCATCCCACGGCCCGGTTGGTGGGAATTCAGGGATACTGAGTGGTTGACTAGACATCGTGTTCACACCTTGATTCTCGCATTAGGCTTGAAACCTGCGCAAGATATCCGAAGAAATCATGAAGTTCCACTCGTTAGGAGAGCCATGGTCTTCACACATAACATGTCTGATTGGTTGACTTTTAACATCGATAAACAGTGGTTAGAGGAAAATATCGCATGGCGAGATTTTGGTTCCGGGACTCGACTTGGCAAATTGAAGCGAGAGGAAAAGTGTTCACTGGTATTGTATGATGCGGACACCGATATCGAAATTGACGCCTTCATGCCGCACGTGCACCCTGGGGGCGAGGCATACCTTGTCCTCGAAGGAGAAGTTTTCGACGATGAGGGAGTCTACCCCACTGGCTC
>DALZ01000090.1 GCA_002496955.1 Euryarchaeota archaeon UBA128
TAGTGAGGTAATGGCAATTCTAGTATTAGCATCTGACTATGCTGATTTGAAGCAGCGGTTGGGCGAAATCGTAATTGGCCAATCTACCAAAGGCCACCCGGTCAAAGCGTCGGCAATACAAGCAGAGGGTGCTATGGCACTGCTACTTAGAGACGCATTTCTACCAAATTTGGTGCAGACCCTAGAGGGTAATCCAGCCTTCATACATGGTGGCCCATTTGCCAACATAGCACATGGCAATTCAAGCATTATTGCTGACAAACTAGCTCTAAGTGCGGCTGATATTGTGGTAACAGAAGCAGGCTTTGGTTCTGACATGGGTGCTGAAAAATTCATGCACATCAAAGCCGCTACTTCCGGCAAGAGCCCTGATTGTGTGGTGATGAATGTCACTATTCGGTCAATGAAATTACATGGTGGAGCATTCGGTAGCAGAGGAGGTTACCGACCTTCATCGGCAGAATTAGCGACCGAAAATGTGGAAGCAGTCGCTACTGGGGCTGCAACTAATTTGGACCGACATATCAGGAATATGGCGGGATTTGGTGCGCCTGTAATTGTATCAATAAACAAATTTGCCTCTGATACAGATGCAGAGATAAAGGCACTATCAGACGCAGCTCACGCCAGCGGTGCTAGAATGGTAACCGTCACCGAAGTTCACGCTAAAGGCGGTGAAGGTGGAGAGGAATTAGCGAAAGCCGTAGTGAAGGCAGTTCAGGACCATGTTGCTGAAGGTAGACCATTTACTCCACTATTTGGCAAAGATGCCCCCATAATGGAAAAAATAACGGCAATTGCAACAAGAATGTACAAGGCTAATGATGTCCTGTTAGAATCAAAGGCAAAAAAACAACTTGATCAAATTATCTCCTGGGGATATGGAAAATTACCAGTCTGCATGGCAAAGACGCAATACTCATTTTCCCATGATGCCAGTAAATTGGGTGCTCCTAGCGATTTCACCTTGCCGATTAGAGAATTCAGGCTAAATTCTGGCGCTGGATTCGTTGTTGCGATACTCGGTAACATGATGACTATGCCAGGACTGCCCAAGGAACCTGCCGCAGTTAACATGGATATGGACGATGATGGCAAGCAAGTCGGCGTCTTTGGGTGAGTCGATGCAAATACTAAAACGCGAAGCCACACTCTGGCGATTGCGTATCAACACCGATGATGATTTGTGGTCATTAGCCAGACTCGCCCGGCGCGGCATGTCACTTGGGATGTTAGGGGAACGCCGTGACCAAACTACTGCAGGTGAAGAGGGGGGAAGAGCGAAATCAGCAGAACGAAAGAAAATGTGGATTAAACTAAGAATTGAGTCGACAGAATATCAATCGTACAGCGAGGTTTTTCGAGTCCACGGAATAATTGAAGAAGCAAAAATAGACCTTGGAAGTTATCACACCCATAATATCTCCATCGGAGATGAGGTAGAACTAACCTGTCAAACTCCCTTCCTCGAAACTGACATAGTGTTGCTCCAGCAAGCAGTAGATGCTTCACAGCAGGTGCAAATCGCTCTAGCAGTTGTTGAAAATGATGAGGTAATACTGTTTCATATAACACCAAGAGGACTTAGAGAATCTACTACTTGGACAATGCGAGGTGGCGGTAAACGCGTCGACATAAAAGAATCAACCGGCGTTGCCAAAAACTTTCGTAGCAAAGTGATAAATGAATTAACTGCCTCTTTAGATGATGACACACCGTTGATTTTGTGCGGTCCAGGACATGCCCGTGACACCTTACTAAGTGACCTGAAAAACACCGGACAATCTCGATTTACGGCCTCAATTGGAACTGCGATGTCCGGGCGTGCGGGTGCTAATGAGGTGTTACGTGAGGGATTAGCTGGCGGATTGCTCGATGATTATGCAATAAGCAAGGAAATAGTTCTCCTTGAGGAGGCATGGAAAAGGGTTTCAACTAACGGAGCGGTTGCTTACGGTTTAGAACAATTAGACAAAGCACTCAATGAAGGCGCTATTGAAACATTACTTATTTCAGCAGATCTCTTACGTGCGGATGATGTCTTAATTGCTGGTAAAACTTGGCAGCAATGGACTGCAAGGCTTACCGAATTTGGCGGTAATATGATTCAATGTTCTACCGACCATGATTCAGGTCAGCAATTGCTCGGCATCGGCGGAGCCATCGCTTTATTACGGTTCAAAATGTAGGTGACACTGTGAGAATAGTTTACTTTTCAGAGTATCAAAAATCTAACACGTTGTCAGTATTGGATGGAGCAAGATGGTTGATTATCGATAAAGAAGAACTTGACCAAGCAGGTGCTATTCTATTTCATAGTGAACTATTAGACATATTAGTCGGAGTTGACCACAGAGGCAAAAAAATAGTTGATGGTTTATGGCAACGAGCCGTCCATTTAATTTTAGCAGATTCTGAACTTGAAGAGACGAATGAATTAGAATTAAGTCGACGAACCGGAATCACAAAGGTCGTGTTAGACAGTAAACACGACATTGAGTCTTATTGCTATTAGCTGGTGGGTCCGGAGGGAATTGAACCCTCGATCTTCGCCTTGTAAGGGCGACGTCATAAACCCCTAGACCACAGACCCAACAGTTCCTGTTGGCACTCATTATTGAA
>DALZ01000107.1 GCA_002496955.1 Euryarchaeota archaeon UBA128
CACCAGAGGAGTCATTGGATTATGCGGGCTTTGCTGTTTGTATATTGGGTGGTTCCGTTTTACATTCCAATGCTCTGGTATCATACCATCCATAAATCGCTGGAAGGAACCTAAAAAAAGTTGGAAATATGTTATTCTGTTTTCGGTTGTGTGTCTGTTAATACTATCTGGCTTACGCCAGTCTAACTTAATTGAAAGATTACCCGAGACTACTGGTATGATTATCCTGTTGATTGCATCGCTATCGATGCTTAACGGAATCTATGTCAGTTTGGTTGTTTCAGGTCCATTAAGTGAAAACACCGAAGAGGAATGATTACTCAAGAGTTTGGTAATCGTAGTCTAACGCTTCAAGGGCGTCACTCAATTCGGGCAATGATTCGGGTGGTTCCATTTTACTTACATGGCGTTGTGATTCATTACTCTCAGGATGCGGGCCATTACCTGCTAACCAGGCAATCCACTGTTCAGATGATCCAACGCTTCTTGCTTCCATCAATCGCCATAATGGATTCAAATCACAACCATGCTGTGCTAAATCTGCAAGTCTAGAACCGAACTGCTGGGTAGATATTTCTGCCATGCGGATTAGTAACTCTCGCATTCTTGTTCGGACTACTTCGTCCCCATCCTGCCACATTACTGGCAATAACTTACGTTTGTCGTCAGGAAATGCATGAAAATAATCCCGCAGAGACGGTACTAAGTTACGGCGAACAATGGGCATGTCATGGCCACTTAACTCAACTAAGTTATCTGCCCAAATGACAGTATCTAAGGGCCTTAAATCAGAAGATGTTGTACTTACTACCGCAAGTACATCGGCATCATCGTCTGATTTCAACTGTTGATAAAATGGCAATGCGTCAAATCCTAATCGTGCAAATAATTTGGTAAGGGTATCAGCCATTGCGCGTCGCACAGCAAGGTCACTTCGCCTGATTAATAGATTGGCTAATTCACATCCTGCATCCCTGTCATAATCAAGTACTTTTGCGAGGCAGTTAACCACTTGCACCGCGATATATGAGTCCTCATCTTTGCACAATTCTAGCAATAATTGCAAAAGGCATAGAGGTTGTATTAAATTAGGTCGCTCCAATAGCAGTCGAATCCATTGTACTAGCAATCGCCTTCGATTTACATCACCGGATAACAGTTGATGTAGCATCCACTTAGCCGCATGAATACCTTGTTTGTGAGGATTAACCGCCGTCATTCTTGGAACTACTCCATCTGGATTCCAATCGAGATTTTGAGGCCCGCTTTCAGGCCTAGTATGCCAAGTTCCGGGCCGTTCACCAATAGCGATTGATTCCAACAAATGATATCCCTGGTGAACCGGTTGACCTTGAAAAGTAATTGACAGACCGTTGAGTAAAGCTACACTTAGCCACCATCTGGTGGTATCAGGCGCGTGTGGATCGAGTGCTCTAGCTAGCCAATCAATATTAATCGAGAAAATTAGTCGCTCAGCCACCATACCCGAGCGCTTTTGCAACCATTTCTTATGAATTTGATAGGGATTATCCGTGAGATTCATCCTGTGCGGAACAACCTGTTCGACTATCGAGTTTAGTTTATGGTCAAACATCCCCCGATCAACATTTAGCAAACCAAGACCTTGTTCGATTAACTCTTGAGGTGAAGTTGGCTCAATTGTTGGGAAATCTGGGTCACTAATTGGTGGAGCTGGTAGTGGCCAAGCTTGCGTACCTCTTTCTAAGGCTTCAACGAGTAGTGTGGCAACCCTTTCAAAAACAATCTGAGAAATCTCAGACCGGCTTTTGCTCATGTGACCAACCAGTCAAGTGGTGCTTAGATATCCAACTCAATATTCAGATTCTGAATTAATTCCTTGTAGCGATTTCTGATAGTTACCTCAGTTACTCCAGCAACCTCTGCAACCTCTCGCTGAGTCCGCCTTTTACCACACAACACTGAGGCTATGTAAATAATGGAGGCAGCAATACCCGTTGGTCCTCGACCGCTGGTGAGTTCTTTTTCTTGAGCTGCCTTAATCAATTCGTAGGCTTTTGCTTCAACCTCTGCATCCAAGCCAAGACCAGAGCAGAAACGTGAAATGTAGTCCTCAGGTCCGGTCGGCATGATTTTCATCTTCAATTCTCTAACCATGAAACGATATGTACGACCAATTTCTTTACGCCCTGTTCGAGATGCTTGCCCTATTTCATCCAAAGTCCTTGGAACCCCACACTGACGGCAAGCAGCGTATAATGATGCGGCAGCAACTCCTTCTATTGACCGCCCTCGAATCAAACGCTTATCAACGGCTTTCTTGTAGTTAACCGCTGCAGCCTCACGCACAGATTTTGGTAGTTCCAAACGGCTAGCCATTCTGTCAAGTTCTGCAAGCGCCATTGCTAAATTTCTCTCAGTTGCGTTAGAAACACGACTCCTCTTTTGCCACTTTCGCATACGGTAAAATTGAGAGCGATATCTTGAATTAATGGTCTTTCCAGAGTAATCCTTGTTTTGCCAATCAATGTCTGTTGAAAGACCTTTATCGTGAAGCATGACAGTCATTGGCGCTCCAGTTCTTGCACGTTGGTCGCCCTGCTCTGGAGAGAAAACACGCCATTCAGCACCTTGGTCAATGACATTGTCTTCCAAGACCAATCCGCAGTCATCACAAACCACTTCGCCTCGTGTTTCATCACGAGTTAGACTTCTACTTCCACAATCACTACATTTTACGATATCTTCAACCTGCTGTTCATCCATTTATTATTCCCCCTCCCTATGAATATAGGGTAACAATCATAACCCCTTGTGCGAGGTTATATGAAACTTATCCATAATTACCCGATTTTGAAGTCTAGAAAAATCGTCCCGGGATAATGCACTTTCGAAACGACCTGTCATATACTTTATCGCAAATTAAGGTCAATGGTTATACACAATGCAACCCTGCCAGTAGCGATTGCAATGGGTGATGGCCAAGCGGAGCGCAAAATCGGCCTCTCGCCCGGCAAGCGAGTTTTGTTCCTCACTAAAAATCTAGAACTCATCAAACAGCAGTTGTACAATGGCCTAGATTTGCGGATGGAGGACATCAATCCTGAAGATTTGCTAGATGATATCAATACTGATGTTATGACTCCGGCATGGGTTTGTTTCGATCACGAACCGGCAGAGATAGCCAAAAACGCATATGCAGGGTTAAAGCACAATGGATTAAGAGTGTTTAATGAAAATGCCCTTATCAATGGTAACTTTGAAGTCATTGTGTCTGGGCAAAGAAAAGGTACTGGTTCAAGTCGAGAAACAGCAGCTCAGTGCGAAAGATGGGCCGGAATTCGCATTGTTATAGCCGCATCATTTGCTCCGATACATGAGAGAAACAACATTAACCTTGGCCAGTTAATGGGCGATTATTCAATGCTCAAAAGACTCCAAGACGGAGAAAAACTAGCACTATCTGAATTCACCGGAAAATATGATGATGTGACTAAAATTATTATTGAAAAAGGCGGGTTATTTCCTTTCGCCAAGGCACTAAAGAGCGGAAATATTTCTCTTCCGCCCATCGATACCCCCAACCGGCCAATGACGATGGCTGAGAAAATCATCGCGCGCAACTTAGTGGGGCAATTAGATGGCCAATGTGTCAAACCAGACGACCCAGTGATTACCCAAGTTCAAAGTGGTTACTCGCATGAATTCACTACCGCACAAGTCCACACATTCTTGGCTCAAGAGTATGGTACTAACTACCAGCTCCCTAACCCAAACAAGTTTGCGGTTTTTGAGGACCATTTATTGTATGCACACCACAACCCAAAATTCGTCCCATTCATGGATAAGGTTCAGACACTGCGTGATTTACAAAAAGCATTTCAAGAACATTCAGGAGTAAGAGATTACTCTGCTATTGATGGTGTCTCGCCCGGTATATGTCACCAAGTTGCTAGAGAGGAATTCATCGAAGTTGGTGACTTTGTCCAAGCTACAGACTCTCATACCTGTATGGGAGGCGCATCAAATGCCCTCACGTGGGGAGTTGGGGCAACTGAATACTCCAACTTAATTAGCGCAGGATTTACTTTTGTCAAGGTCCCAGAATCTATTCGATTTGAATTGACTGGAAAGTTAAATCATGGCTGCACCGCAAAGGACGTCATTCTCTACATTCTCGCTGACCACGCTCGAAAAGAACTAACCCTTAACCGCTCAATGGAATTTGGTGGCCCTGGACTAGCTAGCTTATCGATTGATGAACGAGCAACATTATGCAACATGGCCACGGAGTGCTCCGCACGCACCGGAATTTGCGAACCTGATGACGCTCTATATTTGTGGATGAAGAACTCAATGCCTAATTTATCAATAGACAATATGCAAAAATTGGCAGTAATTCCAGATAAAGGGGCGCATTATGATGGTGGTATCCATTACATCGACCTCTCTGATATTGCGCCAATGGTCGCTCATCCCGGTAATCCAGACAAAGGGATTCCGAGCGACCCTACCAATGGCGCCCTAATCGTCGAAATCGGTGATGTTGCCATTGACATTGCGTATGGTGGTTCATGCACGGCTGGCAAGGAAGATGATATTGCATATTATGCCTTAGTCTGTCAAGCCGCAGAGGATGCTGGAATAAGCATAGCAGAAGGGGTTGAATTCTATATCCAATATGGCTCTGGAATAGTCAAAGACTTGGCAATAAAGAACGGTTGGCATGACTTGTTTGCTAAGGTTGGTGTCAAACTGATTGACCCTGGTTGCGGTGCTTGTATTGGTGCCGGCCCAGGAGTTTCAATAGATGAGGGGCAGGTTACTGTCTCAGCAATAAATCGTAATTTTCAAGGTAGATCTGGGCC
>DALZ01000181.1 GCA_002496955.1 Euryarchaeota archaeon UBA128
GTAGACTTCATTGCCGTCCAGACCTAATAATTCATGGGATTCTCCCGGCTTAAAAGTGAGGGGTAAAACGCCCATGCCAACCAAATTAGAGCGATGTATGCGCTCAAATGATGTCGCAATCACGGCCTCAACACCGAGCAAATATGTCCCTTTAGCAGCCCAATCTCGCGATGACCCAGTGCCGTATTGAGAGCCAGCAAGAACAACTTTTGGACCTTCATATGCATTAGCGGCATCAAATACGGATACCACCTCTCCAGATTGTGGGTGCTTGGCAAAGCCTCCTTCTGTGCCCGGTGCCATTTGATTTCTAATTCTCACATTAGCAAAGGTACCACGCATCATTATCTCATGATTACCGCGCCGACTACCAAATGAATTGAAGTCTCGCTGCTTTACTCCCCGCTCCACTAACCATTGCCCGGCAGGGCCACTTTTGGGAAAAGAGCCCGCAGGCGAGATGTGATCGGTTGTAATGGAATCACCAAGCTTGAGCAAAACTTTAGCGTCGTTAATGGAGGTTATGGGCTCAGGTTCCGGATTCAATCCAGAGAAGAAACTGGGCAATCTAATGTATGTTGATTCATCTTGCCAAGGATACAATGGACTAGTTTCTGCTGGTATGGAATCCCACCTTGGTTCGTTCATCGCGTCCGCATAGCGTTGCCTAAACATGTCAGGAGTGATTGCCGAAAGCGCCTCTGAAAGTTCCAAATCAGTTGGCCAAACCTCTGAGAGCATGACTGGAGTGCCATCTTCGCTGTAACCAAGTGGCTCCTTGGTCAAGTCGATTTCTAAATTACCGGCGATTGCGTAAGCAACAACCAGCGGGGGACTTGCTAAGTAGGAGGCTTTTACTTTACTATGAACTCTACCCTCGAAGTTTCGATTGCCAGAAATTACTGACCCTACTATCAGGCCCGCTTTCTCAACGGCATCATCTATTTCTGGCGATAATGGCCCTGAGTTACCGATACATGTAGTGCAACCATAGCCAACTACATTGAATCCCATGTGATTCAAATCCTCTTGCAAGCCTGTTGCTTCATAGTATTCAGTGACCACACGGCTACCCGGCGCCAGAGAAGTTTTTACCCAAGGTTTGACTGACAACCCTCGATTTCTGGCATTTCGAGCAAGAAGTCCCGCGGCAAGCATTACGCCTGGATTTGAAGTGTTTGTACAAGAGGTAATTGCCGCAATAACTACATCGCCGTGATTTAGTTCAAACTCAACCCCCTCAAGGTCAACATTAGCACTGTTTGCCAAATCACTGTTGGTTAAACCATGTCCTTGGTGACCTAATTCCGCAGTCAGAGACTGTAAAAAATGAGTCTTCATGTTAGCCAAATCGACCCTATCTTGCGGACGCTTTGGTCCGGCTAATGCTGGTTGAATAGTGTTTAAATCTAATTCTAGCAGAGCAGTGTATGACTTTTCAGAAGCATTTACATCATACCAAAGTCCTTGTGCTTTACAATATTCTTCCACACCGCTTATTGCTGACTCTTTGCGACCAGTGAGTCTCATGTATTCCAGAGTTCGCTCATCGACTGGAAAAAATCCGCATGTAGCTCCGTATTCGGGAGCCATGTTAGCAATGGTCGCACGGTCCGCAAGCGTTAATGCCGCCATACCACTGCCGAAAAATTCGACAAATTTTCCAACAACCCCGTGCTCTCTGAGTATCTCAACGATGCGCAAAGTCATATCTGTCGCGGTTACGCCGGGATTTAGTTTTCCAATCAGACGCACGCCAACAACATCTGGCGCTAGCATGTAAATCGGCTGGCCAAGCATTACTGCCTCCGCCTCGATTCCGCCGACACCCCAGCCAAGAACGCCTAGGCCGTTGATCATGGTGGTGTGAGAGTCTGTTCCGACAAGAGTGTCAGCTAACCAAACACCGTCTTCCTGTCGTGCCACACTTGCTAGAAATTCTAGGTTAACTTGGTGGACTATGCCTCTTGATGGTGGAACCACTTGGAAATCTTTGAGAGATTTTTGACCCCACTTTAGGAACGTGTAGCGCTCCATGTTACGGTCATACTCTATGTCTAGGTTCATATCAAGAGCGTTGTGGAATGCTCCAGATATGTCAACTTGGACCGAGTGGTCTATCACCAAATCTACCGGTACCTGAGGATTGACTTTTTCAGCATCGCCGCCCATTTCCACCATTGCGTCTCTCAGCGCGGCCAAATCGACGACTGCTGGGACTCCGGTGAAATCTTGCAAAATCACTCTAGAAGGCCGGAACGGGATTTCACCTCGCTCCCCGTTGGGTTGCCAGTCGGCTATGTTACGAACATCTTGATCAGTCACCAGAAAGCCATCATTACCTCTTATTGCACCCTCGAGGAGAATCCTGATTGAGTATGGCAGATGCGAGGTGTCGATACCGTTCTCATCCAAGCCTGAGATTGAATAATAGTGACCACCGACAGACAATTCCCGTCGGGCATTAAAGGAGTCGACGGTCGCCATGTTCAGAGCGACTTCAAAGACATCTATCAATCAAACGCTTTTTTGGATTTAGATACATTACCAGAAATACCACCAAGGGGCATTCTCTCCGCCGTCAGTGGTCACGCTTACCAAGGTAACTGGGTTGATTGGACTATCACCTTGCGATGTGGCTATTTCACTGATAGATTTTACGTGTTCGCATCCATCAACAATATCGCCAAACACGGTGTGAACACCGTCCAAGTGAGTAGGATTACTATCCTCGGGAACTAGGAAGAATTGACTACCTCCGGTATTCGGCGGATTGGTTTTAGCCATTGAGATAGTGCATGGATTGTGAAGCAGCCCGTTGTCCGCTTCATCGGGAAGAGTGTAGCGGGTTTGCCCCCCAACACAATCTGCGGCATTATCCATTGCTTCGCCGCTGCAGTAACCATACCACTTTGCAGCATAACCGCCTTGGCCGTTGCCAGATTGGAAGTCGCCGCCCTGAATCATGAAATTATCCATTATACGATGGAATGACGTGTTATCGTAATTACCAGATGTGGCGTGCAGATACAGATTTTCAACATGTACCGGAGCACTTTCAGGCTCGAGGGAAATAGTGATTACCTCATCGTTGAATAATCCTTGAGCATCGGTCCATGTAACTCGCATCTTTGCTTCAGTGGGCAAATCAGTGGGTGGTGAATATGTAGCAGCCTTCAAGAGAAGGAGCGCAATTGTTATGCAGCCAATTAGAGCACCAATACCTGCTAGTGTAGGGGTGCCGTCGTTAATTATTCGGGGCAATCTAGTTTCTTTTATGCGCTTATCTTGCATTTCATTCAGTAGTTCATTGTAGAGGGAATTACAGGTTTTATCCCTTGGTGCTTTCTTTACTGCATCACGCAGCAATGATGCTGCTTTTCGGTATTCAGAGCGCGAGTCTTTTTTCCTCGCTATTGCCCATGTTGCTTCACCAGCAATCCGTAGTGTAGTGGCCTTTTCTCCGCTAGAGTCAACCTCTCTCAGTAAGTCAAGGCATGCCTCTGCGTTACCTTTCGACAACACTTTTTCGGCTTTTTCCCAAGTTTTGACTAAATCTCCGTCTGCCATGGTAGGCCGAGTGAGCGGGCTGTTTTGAGTTTCACTATGCTAAATTCTCATTAAATGCCCCTTGCATTGTAAGCAACATATTCAAAGAGTGCTTGCGAATCGCTAATTTTAGGGGCGGGTGCTTGGGACCCCAGGAGATATAATTCGATGGAAACCATTGCCAACGATTTTACTATCAATATTGCAACGGCAAACGGAACTGGTTCCCAGTCTGCAAATCTAATCCTGTTACAATCTATGTTCGACATGGGCATTCCCGTAAGCGGGAAAAATCTCTTCCCATCTAACATATCTGGACTCCCTACATGGTATATTATTCGTCTTTCTGACTACGGTTATCAAGCGCCGGGAAATAGAACTGACATCCAAGTATTGGTTAACCCTGCTACATGGGTCGAAGATCTTGCTGCTCTTGAGCCGGGAACCGTAGTTATCTGGAATGCTAACTCTAAACTCGAAATGGACCGAGAAGATGTCGTGTCATATCCAATACCGATGACAAAAATCGCAAAAGGAATAAATCCAAAACTTGCGAAATTAATCACCAATATTGTGTATGTTGGTGCAATTGCCGAGATTTTAGGGATTGAGCAACATGCATTGGAATCTGCGGTTGAAAAGCAATTCAAGGGGAAAGCCTCCGCCATAGAATTAAACACTAATGCCTTGCAACAAGGCAGAGAATATTTCAAAGAAAATCTCCAAAAATCGGACCCCTTTGTGGTTGAGAGTAGACCAATCGAGAAAAAGCAATTTTTCATTGAGGGTAATGAAGCGGCGGCTCTCGGCTGTTTGTTTGGCGGCGCACAGTTACTAGCTTGGTATCCAATTACCCCCTCCTCATCAATCTGTGAGGGCATGATTAACTGGATTCCAAAAATTAGAACTAACGATGACGGCGAAGCAGACTGTGCCGTAATACAAGCAGAGGATGAGTTGGCGGCAGCAGGCATGGTCTTGGGTGCCGGATGGGCCGGTGGGCGCGGCATAACAGCCACCTCTGGTCCAGGCATATCGCTCATGCAGGAATTCATTGGACTTGGCTACTTTGCCGAAATACCCTCTGTGTTCTGGGATGTTTGCCGAGTAGGACCGTCTACTGGTTTGCCAACTAGAACTCAGCAATCTGATATTACCCTGCTCTACGAAGGTAGCCATGGCGATACACAACACATTGTACTGTTTCCGGGAACTGTCGAAGAGTGTTTTGAATTTGGCTGGCGCGCTTTTGACATTGCTGAACGATTCCAAACTCCCGTATTCCCGATGAGTGACTTAGACTTAGGTATGAACAGATGGGCATGTTCAGGCTTTGATTACCCCGATATACCGATGGATCGAGGTAAAGTCGTGCGCGACAAAGATGTATTTGAGGCGTTTGAAGAGTTCGGTCGCTACCTCGATGTCGATGGAGACGGGATTCCATATCGAACATTGCCCGGCTCGGGCATGGCACCAATTCTCTATCGAGGAACGGGGCATAATCCAATGGGTCTCTACTCAGAAAAACCACATGATTACTATCAACTTATGACTAGGCTTAAGAATAAAATCAGTGGTGCTAGAGATGAATTACCAGCGCCAATTTTGCGTGAGGAAAAAGAGCTAGAACTCGGCATAATTTATCTTGGCAGTATGGAAAATACCATCCAAGAAATCGACGATATTTTGGCGGCAAATG
>DALZ01000009.1:0-5415 GCA_002496955.1 Euryarchaeota archaeon UBA128
GAGTATAGTTCCAGTTGAATTAATATCCAGACCAATAACCATAGCCAAACGGTCAACATTGGCTCTCAAAGAGCATAAATCATCGGCTAAACGCGGTGGTAGCATTGGCAATACCGTGTGTGGCAAATACACCGATGTTGAGCGATTTCTTGCCGCATTATCTAGTCTGGTTCCTGGCAAAACATAGTGCGCGACATCGGCGATGGCAACCCATAACGTCGTGACGTCATTCTCCGTCACTAAGCATACAGCATCGTCAAAATCTTTGGCATCGTGCGGATCTATGGTGACAAACGGTAAGTGTCGCAAATCCGTTCTGCCCTCATCAACAAAAATGTCGCCATCAACTTCATCTAGAGCATTGGAGTATTCGACTAATTTTTCATCGTAGTGTCTGGGAAACGGATTTCGTCCGTCGCGTTTCCGTGCGGCTAACCGCAAGTCAAGCAATTCCTCTACCTTCAACTTCTTACTTTGTAATAGTAGCAGCGCAATACTAGGGATTGATTCCTGAAATCGGAAGCCACACCTTGTGTCAGCAAAGCGTTTTATTTCAGCAACTAAATCGAACTCGCCCCATTTGGTTAACAATGTTTCAGCAAGCGTGAGTTGGCATGGTAACTCTCCACCACTTAAGATTGCATACCAAGATGATTCTACAGTGGAGTAACGCTCTTGGTCATCATCGTTGAGAAGTTCTGGCGGGCCCTGAAATAGGTCATGAGATTTTGTGTAGCGTTCAAAGAATGTTTGCCAAGAAGTAATAGTCGCCTTGATTTGAGTGATTTCTTCAAAACTACGAAGTTTAATCCTCCTTGTCTCATCATTGGTAAAATACTGTTGTTCTTTGCGTACTGATGCCAGAGTTTGGTCGAGTTGTGAGCGGAACACGCGCTCTGCTTTGGGCTCTTTAGCAAATCGCTCGGCGAGGTTTTCTTTGGCGATTAGCAGGCTTGCAATAGATTGTGCGTCCCAAGACTCATTCCACAAATTATGGTCGGTTTGGATAGCAGCCGAAAGCCGTTTCCACAATCGCTCACGGTCATTTAGTTGCGGACCTTTACGCGATTTTTTGCGCCGGTTGTGCGGTCTAGACATTTGGTCTCACAATCCAGTTTTTGCCAGTTTTTGCAGAGCTATGCGCTGCTCGTCTGTTAATTCATCGACTTCTAGCAAAACGAACTCCAGATCTAAGTCCCCGCCATGAATTCCTGCTTTACTCATCCTTCTACGATCGCCAACTCTGGTATTGGGAGGAACTGTAAGCAAGCCTTCCTTCCCAGAAGGCAGCTTTACCTTGACCTTTCCGCCCAGCATAAGCGTCGAGAATGTTGTTTGAACTTCCTGAACAAGGGTATCTCCGTCCCAGTATCGACCTTCACCAGCATCGATTCGTATTGTCAACAAAACATCACCAGCATCGCCTTCAGGATGGTCGTGTCCTTGTCCTTTGAGGCGCTTGATCGTGCCGTGTTTTACACCTGCCTCAAGTGTGGTTTTCATGGTCACAGACTTTGGCTCCATAGTTCCTAGAGGATTCGGCTTTAGTCGTTTGAAAGTGAACGAGAACGTGCCGCCGCGCTCAGCTTCAGCCACAGTTACATCAAGGCTGACCCTGATATCACTGCCTTTCGGTCTGGCAGGTCTTTGTTGATTGGTGCGATTGCGGGACCCAGCAAATGGACTGCCGCCCCGGCCACCACCCATGCCACCTGAGAACATCTGGCCAATGACATCTTCAAAGCCACCGCCCATTCCGCCGAAATTTCCTCCTCGCATACCGCCACCAAACATGTTAGCCATTTGTTGTTGCTGGTCATATTCTCGTCGAGCTTCAGGGGTGCCAATTTTTTCGTGAGCAGCTTGAACCTGCTTGAATTTAGCTTCTGCACCAGCATCATCAGGGTTTCTATCCGGGTGAAATTGGCGTGCTTTTTTGCGAAATGCACGCTTGATTTCTGCATCGCTAGCATTGTTGCCAACGCCGAGCACTCGATATGGGTCAGCCTCCGCCATCATTACGGCTTCTGCACCTCTACCTCATCAATTTTAGCAGTGATTGAAATTACGACAATCAGAAGAATTTGTTACCGCCTGTCAGCCGACGCGGTTATATTTAGAAGGCCGTTGGGCTGACAAGCCAGAGGTTGTCATATGCCTAGTGAAACGGATAAAAAGCGTTCCTTTGAGGACAAAGTTCAGGACCGTCAAGACTGGATTGAAGCCCAATTCAGGCGCATTTCGCGCGGCTCGTGGGCTAGAATTATCCGAATGGCTCGCAAACCATCGCCACAAGAATTCAAGCAAACAAGTATTGTATGTGGTATTGGCCTTTTCGTATTGGGAGCGATTGGTTTTGGCCTACTTGTTCTCATGGACAATTTCTTCCCATGGCTAATTCACGACGTCATTGGGATTGGCAATTGAGTTTGATGGGTGAATAATATGGTTGAAGCATTTGTTGCCTTTGTGCGATTTGAAGAGAAATTATTGTTGATGCGTCGGAACAAATCTGACGGCGATTTCCCCGCATTATGGGACGGAGTCTGGGGCATTGCCGATACCCAAGAAGAAGTTCTCACAAGAGTTGCAGAGGCAACTAGTATTCCAATAGAAAATCTTCACTACCACTCAACTGGACCGGAACGCGGTATTGACATGGGGCGTTCCTTGGTAGATGTTATGCCGATTTTAGTGGTTGCTTCCTCAGATGAAGTCACACCGACCGGAAGATATAGCGAATATGATTGGGTTGACCCTGGAGAGCTGCAAAATTACAATTGTATTTTTTCAAATATCGATATGGATAATGCACACTCGTTGTTCAGAGAAATGTATGGTTCAGTCGGTTCTTTCCTCTACATTGTTAAAACCGCAATTGGCTCAGAACAAAGAGTTGCAGATGAAATGCACGCTAGACTACACGGTAGTGGCTCGTTAACCGCTTTGCAAGGCGACATAATGTCAATCCTGCATCCAACGGGCATGCGAGGGTATGTCTTTGTCGAATCCAGCGCTATTTATCACGTTGAGAAACTCATCGGCCGCTCAGGTGGCAGAGATCCAACCTCACGTCGAGGAATTAATCAAACGCCCCTAAAAAATGCCAAGACAGTCTTGCCGGGCGAAGCCCCATTGGCAGACATTCTACCATATCTAGAGCCAAAGGCAGTTACCTCTGGCATCGAAGTTGGTTGTATTGTTGAGATAATCACCGGAGCCTTCAAAGGCGAGAAAGCCCGTATTTTGAGCGTTTCAGACTCAAAGGAAGAGGTCAGCATGGAATTGTACGACCAACCAATCCCAATGACAGTTAACATGCGTGGTGACCACGTTAGAGTCATTGAGCGAGTTGAATAATCCTCAGACCTCGCTAAAGCCGCCTTATTCAATCCAGTAGGGATGTAAACATTATATCCTCAGCAGGGCTTGTGTGTCACATGGAAATAAAAGAAATCATGACGCCCAAGAATATGCTGATAACCCTAGGAGCCATTGTGATACTCATGTCACTTTGGGGAATGACCCATGGAGATGAGTGGGCAGAAATTGGTTGGGGCGAGGGTAATGTCCTCGCTCACGATGAGGCTTATGAGGAAATGTGGGCACTACATCTGATGCCACTTGGTGTAATGGCGATATTAACTGCAGTGATAGTTACCGGCAGAGAGTTAGCAAAGATTGCCATGTTTGCACCAATCGTTTTGGTAAATATGCTGGGTGGGATGTTGATATTAACTGGCGATAATGGTTATGGAGGCACTCCTACAGGCGTTAGCGCCGCGTTGGCTGGTTTATTGATGCTGGCAACCGTCCTAACCTGTGTATCAGGTTTCATGCACAAAGATGGCGACGATTCTGCTGTTGGTGAGTAGATATGCTGGACGTGCTCACTGAGCCGCAAATTTGGTTAATTTTAGTGGCATTTATTCACGCCATTGTCGGCGTCATTTTGCCATCGGATTGGTCAGATGATACTAACAAGATCATGGCTGGTTTCTTCTTGCTAACCAGTGTAACAATGCTCTATGCAGCTTTTTGTTTAGATGGAGAAGAACAGGCTAGATTGGCTTTGGTCATTGCTGGGCCGGTATGGGTGTGGTTTGTAATCATCTGTGCAATGGGCCTTGAATGGAACCTTGGAAAAGAGTCGCAAGTCATGAATTGGAAGGTCAACGCTCCGCCCCTATTGTTGTGGGGGATTCTTGCATTAACCGGTTTGTTAAATTCTGGTTGGGTCTGAATCAGCGGCAAATCAAATACGCCTCTTTGTTCGGCACGACAGTGATATTTTCTGGTTACTGGAATCTTTATGATAGTGAAGGTGACTAGAGGATAACGTGGTTTTGTCTACGCGGCGCGGTTAAATAGGGGAGTTTAGTCGGCAAGATGCCCACGTCTGTGAGCATGGAGTTGAAATAATGCCGAAACCTTGGACATCACATCTCATCAGAGATGCATTAGGAGTCAAGAAGTGCAACGGCAGTATGGAGGCCGCGACCGAAGATCTACCTTTGGAAAAGGCAATTGAGGTTGCCAAGAAAAAGCACGGCGAAGGTCATCTGACTGGTGCGGACTTGAAAGCACAAACTCGCGAGGTTATCGGAACCTGCGTATCGATGCGTGTCAAGATCGACGGTCACTGGGCGAATGAGGCGCTCGCAATAATCAGTAAAGGAGATTGGGACGAGCGTTTTGTTTGAATAATTCACGGACCGCAGGAGAGGATAAAACCTCGTGGACTGCAGGGGTGAGGTAATATGGAAGAAAAGATAAACCAAGCAATAAAAGACGCACTGGAGAATGCTCCAGAACGAAAATTCGTCGAATCTGTTGACATCTCATTTACGATCAAGGATGTTGACCTAAAAAACCCAAATAACCGTATCAAGGAAGAGGTAAGACTTCCATCCGGCCGCGGAAAAGAACTCAAAATTGCGATGTTCGCTGCAGGCGAAGCAGCAACTAAGGCCAAAGCGGCTGGAATTGATGTTATCACTCCTCAGGAAATCGAGGAACTCGGGGGTAAGAAAGGTAAGGCAAAGAAGGTAGCTAATTCCTACGACTTTTTCCTCTCAGAAGTTCCACACATGGGCCTAATTGGCCGCTACCTCGGTGTCGTTCTCGGCCCCAGAGGTAAGATGCCTCGCCCGGTCCCTCCAACCCTCGATCCATCGATAATTGCCGCCGGACTAAAATCGACAGTCATCGTCAAATCTGGTGACAAGATGACTTTCCATGCGGCGATTGGAACTGCAAAACAGAGCCAAGAAGAGTTGTCTGCTAATGCGATGGAAATATACAACAGAGTAATTTCGAAACTTGAACGTGGTATCGGTAACATCCGCTCTCTCTACATCAAGACCTCTATGGGTCCAGCACAGCGAATTGAGGTGATCAATTGATTCCAAAAGT
>DALZ01000009.1:5720-9827 GCA_002496955.1 Euryarchaeota archaeon UBA128
AGGTGATCAATTGATTCCAAAAGTTATGCCTTGGAAAAAAGACACGGTTGGCGACCTCGTCGAGTTGCTTAAGAGCGGTGACACACTAGCGGTCATCGACATTCATGGAGTCCCAGCAGGGGCAATGATTGGTATGAGGAAAGACCTAAGAGATTCAATGAAAATTCAAGTTGCAAAGAAGCGACTGATGAAGATTGCATGGGAACAATGCGGTTATGATTATACGCACCTTGAGGCTCTATTCGCTTCTGCAGTTCAACCAGCACTAGTTTCTACAGACAAAATGAATTCCTTTGCCCTATTCACCGAACTAAAGAAAACCGAGGCTGGCAGAGCCGCAAAGCCCGGAGATATTGCACCATACCAAATTGTTGTCGAGAAGATGGATACAGGAATGCCCCCAGGCCCGATAGTTGGTGACCTAAACTCAGTAGGAATCCCAGCTAAAATCATGGGCGGTTCAGTCCAAATTCAGAAACGCACCGTTATTCTTGAAGAAGGCGAGGTATTCGAAGGCGAACTTGGGATGATGTTGTCAAAGATTGGCATCAATCCAATCGTTACCGGGTTGAAACTTTGCGGAACTCTTGAAGATGGAGTGCTGTTTGAACCGACTACTTTGGATATCGACTATGAACAATTCAATTCCGACCTAATTAGTTATGCTGCAAGTGCTTTCAACGTCGCTTGCAACATTGCATGGTTCACCAGTCAAACCATGCCTACTCTGGTCGCTAAAGCCGGCGGCGAAGCACTCGCTGTGGCTATTGAAGCAGCAGTGGTCAATGAGTCCACCGCTCCACACATAATTGGCAGAGCAAACCGAGCCGCATTAGGCGTTGCCGGTTCCTTATCTGCCGACGCACTCGATGACGAATTGGCAGCCATGCTTGGCGCCGCCGCATCTGCGGCCGCCGCCGCACCTGCCGCCGTCGAGGACGCTTCTGAGGCACCAACCGAAGCTGAAGAAGAAGAGGAAGAAGAAGAGGAAGCCGCATTCGGCGGACTTGGAGATCTATTCGGTTGAAAATGAGGTGAAAAATATGGAATATGTATACGCTGCTATGTTACTGCACGCTGCTGAAAAAGACATTGATGAGAAGGCTGTTGGCGCCGTTTTGAAGGCTG
The DNA here is from genome assembly GCA_002496955.1 of Euryarchaeota archaeon UBA128. Lineage (GTDB taxonomy): Archaea > Thermoplasmatota > Poseidoniia > Poseidoniales > Poseidoniaceae > MGIIa-L1. The sequence continues at coordinate 6,849 of DALZ01000009.1, forward strand.
CTGGCGTAGATGCCGATGATGCTAGAGTGAAAGCACTTGTTGCTTCACTCGCGGGCGTCGACATTAGTGAAGCCATGACCCAAGCTGTTGCTGCACCTGCTGCCGCTGCTCCTGCAGCCGGTGGTGCTGCACCTGCTGCTGCCGCTGAGGAAGCCCCTGCTGAAGAGGAGGAGGAAGAAGATGATGGTGGCGGTTTCGAAGGTCTAGGCTCTTTGTTCGGCTGATTAAGACGGATAACCAACCCGCTTTACCCTTGCCTAGATAGGCGAGAGCATATCAACACGGTTAAACGGTCTTTAGTGGAAAGCCTCGTTTAGCGACGGCCGTTTCTTAAACCGTGGCGAAACCCTGACCGACGAATTATTGGAAGCATTCATGCACCCACAGCACTAGGCATCGTCATGGTCAGAAAGGCAACCACTGATTTAGAGGTAAGCGTTTCACCAGTCCAGTGTATCAAGACATTAAGAACGCTTATTGAACGGGCAGGTTGGCAGATTGAACGACACGAAGGTGCAAGATTAGTCGACAGATTTGCGATCATCATACCAATGGCTCAGTCGACCAGAACTATCGGCATTACAATTCTCGATGGCCCACTAAGAGGATTGGAACTTGCGTGCTGGTCTGAAACACGCGGCTCACACGGAGCCATTAACATCGCTTCGTTTCTACTTCCTGGCGGACCGGATTTACCGATTACGAAATCCTTGGTTGAAAATTGGGTTGCCAATCTTCCGCGATGTCCTTGGCGTTGGTCCTTCGGTGAACGATCACAAATTGGATATCTGCTCCCAGTTTGGCGACAATCAAGAAAAAAATTCACCTCACTAGGCTTTGATACTTCAAAAAAAGGCTGGCCCTTAACTGCAAAAACCGCATGGCCAGTAGATGACGACGGTGAGGAATAACCTGTTATGATGGGGTAACAAATAAACCGGAGAAATTTCGCCTCCCCTTTAGGGGAGGCGTCAGGTTGCCGGTGAATTCGTCGCAGAAAATCAAAACCTCCGTATTCATCGTCTTCCTAATGGTATCGATGACTTGGTCTGTGGGCATCAATGAAGTCATCTCAAAGTATGAGCAGACTGGTGAGCTCAATGATAGGGAATTCCTCGAAACGTATGCGGGATGTGACTCTGTTACGAGAACTGCTGGTACGCCAATTTACGTCGACCCAATCAACGGTTCAGCAAGTTGGCCTGGAACAATTAATTGTCCTAAAGGCAATCTAAATTCAGCAATATCCGCAGCTGTTTCAGGCGACGAAATCATCTTGCAATCGGGTAATTATCAAGATAACGTTACAGTGAACAATCTAGATGATTTATTGATTCGCGCCGCTGATGATGCTAGCGTTGTGTTTGACGGAACCAAGAGCATCTCCGAGGATATGCAAGCAACTTGGGGTGCGGCTGACGGCAATGGAATTCAGGAAGTTGACTTACCTGAAGCAGGCTGGCAATTATTCTACAACTATGAAGAGCAAGTTCCAGCCCGTTGGCCAAACGCCCAATTCTCCGATGAAACGGTGTTCAATCGTTCCTATTGGGCTGAAGGTACCTTGACCAGCAACAACGGCGCTTACACCCAAGGCTGGTTAACTGATGCTGGGCCAGAAACCGGTGTGCACTCAGGGCTTAATGAGACAATCAACGCCACAGGATTAGATCCAGTTGGTGCAATTGCGATTCTTAATCTCGGCTCCTTCCGCAGCAACAGCCGGGAGATAACCGGCTGGAACAGCGCTAATGGGACATTTTCCTACGACCCATCCGGAGTTTCTTGGAAGAATAAACACCATGCTTACTTCTTGGAAGGTAAACGCGAATTGATTGATATTGAAGGCGAATGGTGGTTTGACAATGACAACAGTCGTTTGCATTACAAGACCCCGGCAGGTCTAGATGCGAACAACTTAGATTTGCGCGTCAAGGTTCAGCCATTTGCCATCAGCGTTGAAAATTCAGACCGAGTAACGATTCAAGGCATTGATTTCTTTGCCACAACTGTCAATTTCAATAATTGTGACAGATGTAGTTTTACCAACTCGACACTTGAATATCCAAGCACCTCAAAACGTGGCTTGGGCATTGCTGGTGAGTCAGAAGATGACCGCTGGATGACCCGTTTTTATCGTTGTACTAACACTTTTGTCGACCAGATTTCGATTACCGATACCGACGGTGGTGCGCTTGAATTCCACGGTTCAGGTGGCCAATCAAACAACAACATAGTCAACAATTCTTATTTCCACGCCATCGATTGGACTGCAGCTGACCAAAAGGGTTTGATGACGACCATTTACGAAGGTGGGCGTGACATGTATTTTACCAATAATAGCGTCCACTTGACCGGCGCATCCTCGGTGCTTTCCATTGGCGATGCCCCGAAAGTTTTCTACAACGACGTCTGGAATGTCGGGCATCTACAGAGTGACGGAGCAGTTGTTCAAGTCATGCAGGGAGAGGCACCAGATGCGGAAATCGCCTACAATTGGATACATGATATCATCAAGTATGGGGCAAGATTTGACGCGCCAATTGGACAAGCAGGCGAAGGCCGTAATGGAACTATGCATCACAATGTGATTTGGAATGCGGCTGGCGGATTGATGGTCAAAGGCGACTATCACGACGTCAACAACAACACCGTGTTTAACTCTTCTGGCAAAAACGACATGATCATCCTCACCGATAACGGCGTCAACAACGGTAACTCGACCATTCATCGAAACGCCGCTGATAAGATGGCTGACCACAGGTCCGACTCTTGGTCGCTTTATCCATTGCCTGCTGGAACCTTTTGGAACAATTGGAACGGCTACGTCAACACGACGGACTCCGTTTGGAATCAGTTGGTTGACCCCGCCAATCGAGATTTCCGACCCAAGGTGAATTCACATCTTGACAACATGAGTGCAGGCGCCTACGATGCTGGCGATGCTGATCCTTGGACGGCAGGTGTCTCGTGGACCTA
>DALZ01000009.1:10158-10496 GCA_002496955.1 Euryarchaeota archaeon UBA128
AGTCCGATGAGCAACCCAATATCTGGCTGTATGGATTCCATTGCCATCAATTACAACAGCAACGCCATCTTTTCTGACGGATCTTGCATCTACACGACCCTTTCCTCCTCATCGCCCACCCTTTCCTTAGAAGTTGGCGTTTCCATGACGCCGTACACTTTGACCTACGATACACCGTTCCTTGCTGATAACAAGCAGACAGCAGCCTCTTCTGGTTCTGTTGGGGCGGGAACAAACATCGCTTTGGACTCCAATGGAGCCGTTCACATTTGTTCAAAGGTGATTGGCTCGGATAACCTCTACTATACGACAAACGTCTCGGGAAGCTGGCAGTCTGC
>DALZ01000002.1 GCA_002496955.1 Euryarchaeota archaeon UBA128
ATGGTCCAGAGGAACAGGGGTTTCTGGGTAATACTCTTCAAGCATGACAGCGATACGTTCAGCCTTTTCACTGCGTTTCATTCACTCGCCTCGATGCCGAAGGATTTCTGGTGGAATTCGGTAGGTGTAGTCGATTGTATCACCTTGTAGTGTTATTGCCGATTGGTTGAAAATTACTTTGCTAATTTTTGAGTCTATACCGTGCAGTGGCATTGTGGCAGAAAATTGGCCGTCGGCATAAATTGCGATACCTGTCTCAACATCTGGTGCCTTGGACGTAAATGATGCCATTTCTGTGTTATGTAGAATAGTTCCGAGACCAGCGAAAGTCTTGGTAAATTGTTGGGTTAAGGCCTCCCAGTCTTCAATCATAAATTCAGTACTCATGATATTACCTCAACCCTCATACTCTCCACCGGTCAACCAGCCAAAAACCAATCCTAGCGCAATTGATGTCATGGGAATCACATTGCAAATAATCGTCTCGAGTGGCTCAGTGGTAGGTTTGCCCGCAGCATACCAAATGATCAATGCCAGGAACATACCGGGTAATACCATCGAGGCGCCAATAATCCCTGTCCGGAGTGTTCGCATACTACAACTACTCTCCCATCTTTCATGAATGTATGTTCAAAGTAACCGTGCGCTCATCTCATCCAATGATAATGAATTGAGCGTATCGCCGGACTCTAACCAGCCTTTGCGTGCCGCCATAACACCATAAGCAAAATCACCCAGTCCACGAACTGAGTGTGCATCTGGATTGATGACCACTGGAACATTGTTGGTCTTAGCATACTTGCAGAGACGCCAATCTAGGTCTAGACGATACGGGCTGGCATTCAATTCGACGGCTTTCAAACGCCCTTCTGCGTTATGTTCTGCCATGTGCTCGATGATTGCAAACATGTCGATTTCATAACCGTCTCGGCCCTGAAGGATACGCCCTGTCGGATGGCCAAGAACTTTGGTCGCAGGATGATCAATTGCCCGCATCAGGTCTTCGGTATTGGTCACTTCATCTCGATTCTTCCATTTGGTCATTGCGTGGACTGAGGCAACAACGTAATCTAATTCGGCCAGTACTTCATCCGTGTAATCTAATCTCCCATCCTCAAGGATGTCAGATTCAGAGCCGTGAAATAGTCTGAAATCTATTCCTTCCTCAGCCCATGCAGCATTGTACTGCTTGATTTGCTGACCCTGCGCTAGCAGGTCTTCAGGGCTGGCGCCATTAGCCACCTTGAGCGATTGTGAATGGTCGGCAACGCCCAACCAGTTCCAGCCAATGTTTCTCGCCGCATCTGCCATTTGCTCCAGCGTTGCGTCACCATCAGAGAGGGTTGTGTGGTTGTGTAATACGCCTTTGACATCGGCCGGCACAATCAGCCTTGGTAAGGCTTCAGAACTAGCAGCGGCAATTTCGCCAGTATCTTCGCGTAATTCGGGTGGCACCCACGATAATTCGAGATGACGATAGATTTCAGACTCATCGATAGCTGGCAGTGACAAATGAGCAGCCGCCATACCTTTCAAGTCACCCGCTTCGGCCTCTGGGATTAACCCAAATTCGCTAAGTCGTAGGCCTCGGTCTATTGCTCGCTGGCGCATGACGATATTGTGCTCTTTGCTACCGGTAAAATAGGCCAGAGTAAACGGAAAGATTTCCGGGGTGACCAATCTAACTTGCGCATCTATGGTGCCACCAGATTCGAGTTGTTCGTAATCATCACCGCCAATCGCCTCCATTACGGTTTGATCAATGTGGCCAAGTGAAAAACCACCTTCGAATATACTGGTATCGAGAATTAGGCTGATTTTGGAATCACCTGCGCCTTTGACATCAGCAATACCGGGCAACGCTAGAATTGCCTTACTGACGTTTTCCTTATCTTCATCCAATACTCCAACCACGATGTCAAGGTCGCCAATAGTTTCCTTACGGCGTCGCGCACTGCCGGCCAACTGGGCTTTTATCACCCCATCAATAGTGGCAATCTTTTGCTCAAACGCTTCACCATACATCAACCCAACATCCAACCGCCTTCGAGCACGGAATCTAGCTAGCAGTTCGATGCCATCAAGCATCTTTTGTTGTGATTTGGCACCAAACCCTTTCAGCCCAGCAATCGTATTTTCTTCTGCTGCTTGTCTCAATGTGGCAATTGATTCAACACCCAATTCTTCGTTCATTATCTTGATACGTTTTGGACCTAATCCGGGAATGCCCAGCATTTCGATAAGTCCAGGTGGGGTATTATTGTGAAGAGCAATCCAGTCATCTGGCCACCGACCTTCACTAACCGCTTGTGAGATGGCAGAGCCAAGCCCTTTACCAATCCCTTTGATGTCAAAGATTTTACCGGTGGCTACTAACTCTCCTAAGTCTTCAGTTATCCCACCTAATGTGCGACTGGCATTTTGATAGGAGCGTAATCGAAAGACGTTTGCACCTTGTAACTCGAGTAATACTGCGACTTGGTGTAAAGCCGAGGAAATTTGGTTGCGAGAAAAGAATGGCGGTCCTGAGGGGCGCGCCTTTGGTAACACAAAGTTCCCGCCTGCCATGCCGCTATCAAAGCAAAGTCGGTTTCAAACCTTGTCATGGGCCCAAGAGGAAAAATCCCTGATGCCTGCGCTTAATAACATCAAACCATAGGGGTCAGCATGGCAGGTGTAGACCCAGTCTTCATCGAACACCTGGCTGAAGCGTTGTGCGGTATTTCAGCAATTCTGTTTACTTTTATTGCGACTTTTTCACGTTCGGAAAAAGCCGAATATATGGCGCAGAACATCATCGCGGGAAGTCTGATTCTGTGTGCTATCGTTTTGTGGTGGCTAGCACTGGCTGGTGGTTCGTTGTGGGGCTCGGAGTATTTGCCCAAGCCATTGTCACTAATATGCATAGTAATTGCTATTTCTGCAAGAATAAATATCAAAGGAACTAATGTGTCATTTGGTGCAAATCCCCATTCGATTGGACGAAAAGAGGAAGAATAACTCAAATTATTTCGCCACGCGGTTCGTGACCATCACCAGATGTCAGGTTCTGGGCAGCCTCTTTTTCCATCTTTTTCTTGATGAAATCACGCATATATTCTGGCAGTTCACCATTGACAAAAATCACATCATTGACCGCATCTAGTTTCATTAGCGAATAGAAAATTTGCATGGCGGTCATCGGTGTAGAAGAACAACCATTGCAACCACCGTCAAGTGATAGCATTATGTTGCCATCAGCAGTATCGATTACCGTTACCACGCCATCATGTGCGTCAAGGACTTCCTGAACGGGTCCAATCTCTGCCAGTATCTCTTCGGCGCTGATTGACATGGTAGGCCGTAGCGGTCGTGTTTAATGAATGATTTCTTGTTATTATCGTAAAAATTTCACTTCGGCGATGCGATGGCTAGTGGTTAATCACCTCGTTATCGTAGAATATCAGGCGAACCACTTATGAGGAGTTCATGGGTCGCCGGCTCAACAGGTGGTTATTATGGATATTACAAACATACCTTTGATTGCAGCAGGAACGGGTCTCGTTGGACTTGTAATTGCTTTTTTGTTATACAGGCGAGTGAACAGTGTAAAGATTGACAACAAAGTTGTTGCTGATATTACCGAAGAAATACAGGACGGTGCAATGGCTTTCTTGAAAGCTGAGTATCGGATACTCGGTATATTCGTTGCCGCAGTCGGAGCACTATTGTTCATGCTTAATGGTGTTGAAACAACAATTGCCTTCTTTGCCGGCGCTCTTGCATCAGTCGGAGCAGGTTTCTCTGGAATGAGAGCCGCAACATCGGCGAACGGTAGAACAGCAATGGCCGCCAAGAGTGGCGGACAACCAGCCGCACTTGCGGTGTCATACAACGGTGGGGCCGTGATGGGCCTTTCTGTGGGCGGTCTTGGCTTGCTTGGTATCTCGCTTGTTGCATGGTGGCTTGGCGCTGGCGAGGTTTCTGATTCAGGCGGTTTAAACGCAATTGAAGCCGCTGCCGGGTTCGGCATGGGCGCATCATCCATCGCTCTCTTCGCCCGTGTTGGCGGTGGTATCTACACCAAGGCTGCCGATGTTGGTGCTGACTTGGTCGGCAAGGTCGAGGCAGGAATTCCTGAGGATGACCCAAGAAATCCTGGCGTTATTGCAGACAACGTCGGCGACAATGTCGGTGACGTTGCTGGAATGGGTGCAGACATTTTCGAATCATTTGTTGGCTCGATTATCGCTGCTATGATCATTGCCAACGAATTTACCGGCGACAATGCAGCAGACTATGTTCTGCTTCCAATTCTACTCGGATTCATCGGTTACGCAGCGTCGATAATTGGCGTCTTCTCAATGTC
>DALZ01000054.1 GCA_002496955.1 Euryarchaeota archaeon UBA128
GCGCACAACCTCAAGAATATAAACACGACGGAAGAAAACAATATTTGGGCAAGTGGCGAATTTGGCATTAGATTGGCCCAGTTACCCATAAAAACGCTAGACTGAAGTGGAAAGCTACCATTCAAGCCGGTCAAACAATTCCCTTACGCCGCGCGCTAGAGCAGGTCCGCCGGAGATCACATCACGAGGATTTTTCAGCGAACTTGTGGCATGGACGCCATCAACGTAACGAATTAATCTGGCTACGGCTCCGCCAGTAAATAGCCCATGTGAGCATGCTGCGTGAACTTCGGTCGCGCCTTGTGTTCTCAATGCATCCGCAGCGCGACAGATTGTTCCTCCAGTAGCAATCATATCATCGACTATCGCCACAACTTTACCTTCTACATCCAAGTCTTTTGCTTGGTGGATTATAGTATGGGCGTCAATGCGTGTTTTTTCGAGGTATGAAAACTGACAATCTATTATTTCAGCGACCTCCGAAGCCCTGTCAATTGCCCCTTTGTCGGGTGATAAAATGAAATCAGGATTCACCGTAGTCTGCAAATGTTTTGCTAACTCCGGCATGGCTGAGGTAAAGGCGACCGGTACAGACAAACCTTGTAGTACCTTAGGTGCGTGCAAATCAAAAACAATGATGCCGTCACATTTTGCGGCCAATAAATTGGCTATTGCTTTTGCAGAAATTGCTTCACCTGGACGAAATCGTTTGTCCTGTCTTGAATAGCCAAAATATGGAATGGCTAGGATTATTCCGGGCCCAACATCATCTAATATCTGTGGGCCAATTTCTCTTAAATTTTCGAGTTTCCCGCCCCTTACATCGTTGATTGCTTCCAACATAAGTAGTGTTTCAATGATGCCTGAGTCTGGAAATGTATTGGATACAAGAACAACAGGTTCACTTCGTATTGCGTCAATTAAATCATCAGGTATGCGAATGTAGCCTTCGGTGTCGGGAAACCTACGCGTCTCAATGAAGTGGTGATGCCAACTTAGCTCCCGTGCCAGTTGCTCGGCCATAGGGCGAGAATTACTTCCGGACAGGACTACCATGGTTCCCCCTTGGTCTACCGTCGTAGCAGGTTGTTCATCTTTTTTGTGTGTAGAATCAATGAGTGGTGCGCGAGGCAGGACTCGAACCTGCGACCTCCCGGTTATCAGCCGGGTGCTCCAACCGACTAAGCTACCCGCGCAAAGGCAAGTCGCCGACTAACCCCATAGTGATAATAGTGACGGATTTTGCTAAACCCAATTATTGTCCAAAATCATTCCATTGTCAATTCATTAATTGTAATGTAAGAAGGCAACTGAAGCACTTTATCGAAGTTTCTAGATAATACAACCTCATCTAATCTCTCACGAGTTCTTGAAAACGCAGTGATTGGTATTCGAAGGGTTTCGTCTACTCCGAATTCCTTCTGTATTCCAAGTCTGGTTTTGACGATGACGCCTTTGTAAGTCCGCTTAATTTTGAACAATTCAGTTATTACTCCGATTTCTCTGCCTTGGTTATCCAGCACTGCTCTGTCAAGCATTTCATCAGGTGCATACAGTTTTTCGTCGATTCTTACAGTATTTCTCCATCTGCGTTGCAGTTCTCGCATTGATTTTGATAGTTTTACTGTGCCATCGTTTCTGATGCTGTGCACCAACTCCTTTGGCAGAGGTGCTAACTCTGCCGGCTTGCGCATATATTCATCAGCTACATCAGATTCTACTTGAATTCGCATTGATCTGACTCTAGCCTCATTCGGATGATGTCTTTCTCCGACAATCGTTCCAACTTTCTTATCATTCACATAGACATCCCTTTGGAGTAACTCCTGGATGTTGTATTTCTCATTCTTCATTTTTCCCATCTCCTTGTCCGGCTTTCCTTCCCGGTTAAACAAACCTCTGTCGTGGGGGGTTTTATACTATTTGGTGAAAAAAAGTAAAAAACCAATTGAATTTGTCGTATAATTATTACTTAGCCAATTGAAATATAGAAAAAAAATCAAATTATCGAGTGTCGTATAATCTAATTTTATATATATACAATAATTCTAGAAAATCGAGTATTATTTAATTTTCAATATAGTTCAACATATTTCGAAGATTCTCTTGAATCATCAGAAATTCTGCATTGTGATCGAATAAAATGAGATTTTGAATCAATGTTTTCCAATTGAATTTTAGACTTTTCAATTGAAAAATTAAAAACCGAAGATAGTTTTCTTAATCAATAATAACAACCTAGCCCAGCCATGCGACAAGGTTCAACAGTCCATTTTTTGGGTTGTCTTGCCGGCCTTGGGGAAGGTTTGTTGCAGAAATTAATTTTTGATAATATCAGTTGTAGTATTGCAGTTGAATGGTATGATCGTGTAATAGACTACTTGGCGAGCGATTTGGAAGTGATACAGATGCGCCCCACGAAATTCAATAATGACTCAGTAAACTCTGGTGATTTAGTAATTTATTTTCTCGATGGTTCCGCGACCGATGAATCTGCTGTGTTGAAC
>DALZ01000047.1:0-5951 GCA_002496955.1 Euryarchaeota archaeon UBA128
AAATTGATGAACAGCAGATTCAACCTCACTATCAAGCATGTTCCTTCGTTGAGATTTTGCAACCTCGAATAGGTGCGAAACTAATTCGTCACTAACTTCATAGCCATTTTGTTCGAGCCACCAAACGATGTTTGATCGACCTGCCATATGACCGATTCTAATTACCTGCTTAAGTCCAAAATCACCGGCAGGGACACCTGAATATACTCTATCGGCTAACCAATCGTCACCTTTTCTCATCGCTTTTATCACTGCTGAGGCATGAACTCCTGTGCCAGTTTCGAATGCGTCAGTACCAAATATTGGGTAATTGCGGGGTAGTGGGACTTCGATATATTTGTTAGCGGTTCTGACATATTCATCAAGCAGAGTAAGGTCATTGTCTATGACGCCCATCAATTTTAGATTTACTAATGTCTGGTCAAGCGGTGCATTACCGGCTCGCTCACCAACACCCAAGGCCGTTCCATGAATTACATCGGCACCGGCTTCGACTGCTGCTATATTGTTGGCAACGCCCAAACCACGATCTTGATGCCCATGCCAATTAACCTCGATTTCACTGCGTTTGTAACCACCATCTTTGATGACCTCTTCATCGATAAAATGCAACAGTTTCTTTACCCCATTTGGCGTTACGTGCCCACATGTATCACATACACACAACCTACGCACACCTAATTCCATTGCTCTTTGATATATTGCTCTGACATCCTCTGGATTAGATCTTGTGGTGTCCTCGGTAACGAACATCACCGGTACATCGTTTGCCACAGCATATGTAACAGCTTTTTCCATTGTTGAGATTAGTTTCTCCATAGTCCAGCCCTCGGTATATTGACGGATGGGGCTGGTTCCCAAAAATGCCGATGCTTGTATTTGGATACCGTGCTGTTCTTGCATCTCAACCAGTGGTTCAATGTCTTGCATCAAGGTTCTGACCGCCGCACCTGGTCTTATTTTGTATTCATTACCAATTATGTGAGATAGCATTGCATTGATGTGTTCTCGGTGAAAAGGTCCCGCTCCTGGTAATCCAAGGTCGACTTTTTCAATGCCAAGCTTTTCCATGTAGTCTAGAAGTTCTGTTTTCTCAGCGATTGTTGGGTTTCTAGCGCTAGGGCTTTGCAGACCATCACGCAAAGTTTCATCGTCAAACCATACGCCATGGGGATGATTGTCGGGATTTCTATTGATTTCGTAATCAATAACATTCCAATCGTAAATCAATTTGTTCGTATCCATAGATACCCGCCTCGCAATGTCGGTTGATTCAACCACAGCACTTATTCAATTTGAATCCGTCGCTGTAATCTCACTCTTCTTCTGATGATTTAGCATCCATAGCGGCTTCAAATTCTTCCCTACTAATCATTCCATCACCGTCTGTATCCATCTCATCAAACTGGTCTTCCTCAAGTAATTCTGCTGGCAGTCTAGCGGTGAAAATTATTTCATCAACATATCCATCTCTCGCCTTGTTACGCAACTCCATTATCCGCGTACCTTTGGATTTCTTTGTCTTCGTATCCTTAGTTTGACCAGTTACAATCCTTATCATCATACCTTTCTTAGTGAGGATGAAAAGATTATCACCCAAATCCGGGATGTGTTTTGCAGATATTATTTCATCATCGGTATCTATCTTCATGGTAAAAGCACCTTTAGCACCGGGTTTGGTTTTTCTGTAACCATCAGTCTTGTATAGAGGTTGACTGGTTTCCTTGTGCAATTTGTGATTTCCTTCCTCTGTTAGAATTGGTTGTCGCTCAGCAGTTCCCAATCTGCTTCTCTTAGCCATACCATTTTTTGTCACTGTGAGTATGTTCGTCTCGGGATTATCGGTAGCAATCATCGCCACAACGTGACCTCCATCTGCCCCTTTTCTATCGCCGGTCTTAATTCCGTAAACTCCGCCAGAAACTCGACCGGAGGCTCTTATACCAGAGCAAGCAAACCTACTAGCAAATCCTGTGCTTGAAATCATCACGATATCGGAATCATCAGTCCCTGAGCGGACATTAACCAGTGAGTCACCATCCAATTTGAACCTCAAAGCGTATTTGCCATTGCGATTTATCCTGACATATTCCTCTAATTTAGTCTTCTTGATTAGACCTTTCTTGGTAGCAAACAATAGATAGTGCCCAGCAGGGTTTTCTAGTAGATCTCTGCTTATTGGTAGAATAGATACTATATTTTCATCATCTCTAAGACTTTCGAGCAAATTACGTATGTGGCCCCCGCGTGAAAGACGACTACCCAAAGGAGTCTCCCAGGCTTTCAATCCATAAACTCTGCCTTGGTCGGTAAAAATAAGTAATCTATCTTTACTGAAACAGGTGATGATTAACTGCGGAGTGTCTTCTTCTTTGGTTGTAACACCTTTGAGGCCTTTACCACCACGGTTCTGAATTCTGAATGCCTCTACTGGTAAATGTCTAATGTAGTTATCTTCACTAAGCGTTATAGCAATAGCGCGTTCTTCAATTAAATCCTCTCGATCCATAGATAACGGCATTGGGTCGATGTAAGAACGACGCTCGTCACCGTGTTTCTCAACCATATCGTTTAATTCATCTAAAAGGATGGTTAACCTCCTAAGTCTGGAACTAATTACATCGCGTAGATCTGCAATCTTATTTTGTAATTCAGTATATTCGTTTTGCACCTTCTCTACATCTAGTCTACTCAATTGGTACAGCCGTCTCTCCGCAATCGCTTTCGCTTGTGGTTCAGTAAACTCAAACGGGGCGATGCCCGAATAATTTTCCACACCTTTTAGGATATTTTCGAATTGCTCTCTTGATGCACTGCCCTTACCAACCTCGATTACATCATCGATTCGATCTTGCGCCTTTACCAAGCCTTCCAATATGTGAGCTCTGGCTTCCGCTTTTTCTAATTCAAATTTCGCCCTTCGCTCTATTACTGATTCACGATGTTGAACGTATGTGTGAAGCATAACAGGTAGGGTTAGAAGAACTGGTCTGCCATCTAATATGCCCATCATATTTGCCGAATACGATTCCTGCAGTCTACTTGATTTGTAAAGTTGGTTCAAAACTGCATTGGGGTCGGCATTATTTTTCACTTCGATAACAACTCTAATACCCTCTTTTGATGATTCATCACGGATGTCTCGAATGCCGATGACCGTACCTTTGGTAACCAAGTCTGCAATTTGAACTAACATATCTGCTTTTTTGACTTGATATGGTATTTCATGTATGATTATACGTTTGCCATTAGAGTCATCTAAAACATCACATTTGGACCTTACATGAAACCGGCCTTTACCGTTGGTATACATGTCGTAAATACCATCCACTCCATGAATTCCTGCTCCGGTTGGGAAATCTGGTCCTTTGACATGTTCCATGTATTCTTCAATGGTAATGCTTGGCATCTGAGTCGAATCGACGCCCTCTTCGATAATAGTGTTAACATGTAAATTCACTGCACCGGCAACTTCTGTTAGATTGTGTGGCGGAATTCTTGTTGCCATTCCAACCGCAATACCATCACTACCATTAAGAATCAAGTTTGGCAACCTCGATGGCAAAACAGTCGGTTCTTGCTCAGAATCATCGAAGTTCGCTTGAAAATCGACTGTGTTTTTATCTATATCCTCGAGCATGTGCTTGGATATTCTGTCAAGTCTACTCTCCGTATAACGCATTGCGGCTGGAGGATCGCCGTCTATAGAACCGAAGTTACCTTGGCCGTCTACGAGTGGATAGCGGAGTGAAAAATCCTGTGCCATTCTGACCATTGTATCATAAATCGACTGGTCGCCATGGGGATGATATTTACCCATTACCTCACCTACCGAGCGGGCCGATTTGCTAAACTTCTTGTCTGAGGTGTGACCTCCTTCGTGCATTCCATACAGAACACGTCGATGAACTGGTTTTAGTCCATCCCTCGCATCAGGCAATGCCCTACCGATAATCACTGACATTGCATAGTTGATGTAAGAAGTCTTTAACTCATCGTTGAGTGGTTGATTAAGCATGTTGCCTTGAACTACTGCTTGACCATCGTCGTCTTGACTAGTTTCTTCATCAGATGTCAAGGTTTGTCACCTCCTTGGCATGTTTTTCAATGAAGTGCCTTCTATCTGGAACATCCTCGCCCATCAAAATCTCAAACATCCGATCTGATTCTTCTGCATCAGCGACTGTGACTTTGAGCATCGTTCTGGTTTCAGGATTCATGGTAGTATTCCATAGTTGGTCAGGGTTCATTTCACCTAGACCTTTATATCTTTGAATGCCAATTTTGGCATTAGGGTTGTCAATCTTCATTTCGTCAATGATTCTATCACGCTCTTCATCGGTGAAAGCATACTTGCTATTCCTACCCTTTGTTACCTGATACAATGGTGGTTGAGCAATGTAGACATAGCCCTCAGTAATTGCCCGCTTCATGAACCTCCACAGGAAGGTTAGCATCAGAGTCCTGATGTGAGCACCGTCGACATCAGCGTCAGTCATTATGATAATTTTCCGATAGCGTAATTTCTCTGGATTAAACGAGCTCTCGTCTTCTTCATCATTGCCTACGCCGGCGCCAAATGCTCTGATAATAGTTTGAATTTCGTTATTTTGGAACACCTTTGCCACGTTCCTTCTTTGGCGTTCGACATTCAATATCTTACCACGTAGAGGCAATATAGCCTGTATTCTACGATCTCTTCCCGTCTTTGCTGAGCCCCCTGCTGAGTCGCCCTCAACCAAATAAATCTCACACTCATTAGGATCTCTTGACTGACAATCGGCTAACTTGCCGGGCAATCCACCACCCTCCAAAACACCCTTCCTTCTGGTTAGGTCTTTGGCCTTTCGAGCTGCTTCTCTAGCCTTTGAGGCAAGAACTGCTTTGTCTACAATTAATTTAGCCATCGAGGGGTTTTCCTCAAAATATTCACCGAGTTTTTCATAAACTACCGTTTCAACTATACTTGAGACCTCGCTACTAACCAGTTTATCTTTGGTTTGAGACGAAAATGATGGGTCTGGGTGTTTCACGCTAACAATTGATGCTAACCCTTCCCTAACATCTTCCCCTGACAGAGAATCACCTTTGAGGAGGTTTTTCTTTTTCGCATATGCATTTACGCTCTTGGTCAAAGCCCCTCGAAGACCCGACAAATGAGTTCCACCGTCTTTATTCCTGATTATATTAGTGTAGCATAGAATAGATTCACTAAAGGCATCAGACCACTGCAGAGCCAAATCTACAGTAACGGTTCCAACCTCAATCTCCCGTTCTCCAGTGATTAGAATTACATCCTTGTGCAAAACTTGTCTGTGATTGTTTATCTGCGTAACAAATTCACCAATACCACCTTCGTATAGGTGTGTACTAATGTGAGGTTCCTCGCCACGCTCGTCCGCAATGACAATTTCGAGTCCAGCGTTCAAAAATGCGGTTTCTTTCAGCCGAGTGTCAATTTGTTCAAACTCAAAATCAGTTACATTGGTAAATATCGATAAATCCGGTTTGAAAGTTATTTCCGTGCCAGTATCTGGTGATTCGCCAATCACACTTAGAGGAGTAGCAGGCACTCCCTTTTCGTACAGTTGTTCGTGAACCTTTCCGTCCCGATGAATTGTCACTTTCATCCATTCTGAGACAGCATTTACTGCCGAAACTCCCACTCCATGCAAACCACCGGACACTTTGTAAGAACTATTGTCAAATTTGCCTCCCGCGTGTAACTTAGTCATGATTACCTCGGCAGCAGATATATTGTATTCTTCATGCATTCCAACTGGAATTCCCCTGCCAAAATCACGCACTGAAAGAGTACCTCCATGGTTTATGGTAACCTCGATTTTGTCGTTATATCCTGCAAGGTGTTCGTCTACCGAGTTATCAACTACCTCCCAGATGCAGTGATGAAGTGCTGACCCGTCATGGGGGTCACCAATATACATTCCAGG